>NZ_JBEZDM010000035.1:0-108335 GCF_040648335.1 Nonomuraea sp. NPDC049158 | reverse complement strand
CACAGCTCGCTCAGCGTCTGGCCGTTGTGCTCGCGCAGTCGGTCGAGCAGGAGTCGTCGGGTGGGGTTGGCAAGTGCTTTGAAGACCGAGTCCATAGGGCCTGGCCGACCAGGCGCGGCGGCTCGACGACGACCCGCTGACCGTCGCGCGGCTGGCGGGGCTGCGCGGCCGGATCGCCTTCGACCGGGGAGCCGTGCACGACGCCCATCGGATCCTGCTCGACGGCGCCGCCTCCATCTCCGTCCTGGATCGCAAGGCCGCGGCGCTGATCCTGCTCGACGCCGTGCGCAACGCGTGGTACCTCAGCGATCCGGCGGCCGTCGCCGAGTCCGCGGCGCGGCTCGCCGAGCTGCCGTTGTCGCCGGAGGACGGGCTGGACGGCTTCGTCAGGGCGGCCCGCGCCATGGCCGACTTCCTGGCCGGCGACCTGGACCGGGCGCTACCGCCGTTCCGCGAGCTCATCGCCGTGGCCGTGGCGATCCCCGCCGGCATGACGGCCCTGAGGATCAGCCTCTGCTCGCTGGCCGGGATCTCGGGGGACTTCGACAACGGGGAGGCTATCGCCCAGTCGGCGATCGAGGAATGCCGGTCCGTCGGCCTGATCGGGCTGCTGCCGCTCGCTCAGGCCGTGCTGGCGATCCACCAGATGTACCTCGGGCGCTTCCGCGACGCCGTCACGACCGCGACGGAGGGCCGTCGGCTCGCCGTCGACATCGGCCACACGCACCGCGTCGCGCACTTCGAGAGCGTCATGGCCATGGCGAGCGCCGTCCAGGGCCACGAACAGGAATGCCGCGAGCTCGCCGAGCGGACGATCGCGCACGTCGCCGCCCATCCGGTGGCGACCATCGTCGGCTGGGCCGAATGGGCGCTCGGCCTGCTGGACCTCGGCCAGGGCCGCTTCGAGGCGGCGCTGGAACGCTTCGACGCCGCCGCCCGCGGGCCGCTCCGGCACCAGATCATGCCGATCTACTTCGCTCCCGACCAGATCGAGGCCGCCGTGCGACTGGGCCTGCCCGCCCGCGCGGAGCAACCGCTCGCCCGCTTCGCCGCCTGGGCCGCGGCCGCCGGCCATCCGTGGGCGGAGGCCGTGCTGCACCGCTGCCGCGCTCTCCTCGCCCACGACGACCACGAGGCGGAACAGCACTGGGAGCAGGCCGCGCGCTCGCACGCCGAGGCGAACCGGCCCTACGAGCGGGCCCGTACCGACCTGCTCCACGGCGAGTGGCTGCGCCGCAACCGCCGCAGACACGAGTCCCGGGCCCGCCTGCGCGCGGCACTGGAGACCTTCGAGCGCGTCGGCGCCCGACCCTGGGCTGAGCGGGCCCGCGCCGAGTTGCGCGCGGCGGGCGAGAACGTGGCCCAGGGCGGCCCTGACCTGGCCGCTCTGCTCTCACCCCAGGAGCAGCAGGTGGTACGCCTCGCCGCCACGGGGATCACCAACCGGGAGATCGCCGCCCAGCTCTTCCTCAGCCCGAAGACCGTCAGCCACCACCTGTACCGCGCCTTCCCCAAGCTCGGCGTCACCACCCGCACCGAACTCGCCCACCTCGACCTGAGCTGAACGACCCAAACCGGCTGCGGAACCGCGACCTGGGCTGATGCCTGGCGACGGGTCTCCCGGTCACCAGGCATCAGGCGGTCAACGCACGGCGTACGCGGTGCTGCGCGCCCCCGACAGGCGGGCGCGAGACGGCCAGCTCCGCCCACCGCCGTCAGGCCCCGAAGCAACCTCGCAGGAGAACTCCAAACCCGGACAGACGCCGTAGAGCCGTGCTGATGGACGAGCCTGTCTCCTTTGTCTCGGCCTCGCAGCGGCAGGACCATGCGGGCGCGTGACCAGCCACAGGGGGAGGCCGTCAAACGGCGCTCGGCTGGTCACGGGCTTGTGGTTAGTGATCGCGGGCCAGAGATGGCCAGGCAGCGGGGTACGGCAAGTCGGCCCAGACCACACGGCGTTCACCGCTCAGGTGTGTGCCCCAGGCGCCTGAGAGCGTCTTCACGATGTGCAGGCCCCGTCCTGATTCCGTCAGGGCCTTCAACCCCTCACCCGCAGCACCACCCGGTCGCGCCCCTCGCCGCCCCGACATGTGTGACGGCATTCGCGATCCTTATGATCCTTTAACATGTAGGAGCATAAAGTACTAGCAGGCTAGATAAATGGAGAAGCCAGTGATCGAGTTCCATCTGGACGGCAGATCGGGTGTTTCGCCGTACCTGCAGCTGGTCCAGCAGGTACGGCATGCGCTACGGCTCGGGCTGCTGCGCGAGGGCGACCAACTACCGACCGTCAAGGAAGTGGTGGCGCATCTGGCGATCAACGCCAACACCGTCCTGAAGGCCTACCGGGAACTCGAGCACGAGGGCCTGATCGCCGCCCGGCCAGGGGTGGGGACGTTCGTGACGGCGACGCTCACCGACACCTCCCTGGCCGCGCACGGCCCGCTGCGGCTGGACCTGCGGCGCTGGCTGGCCAAGGCCCGCCGGGCCGGCCTCGACGAGGAGAGCATCGAGGCCCTCTTCATGACCACCTTTCGGACCACCGCTCAGGAGGACATAGCGTGAACGCCGTCCTGCAGGCCCAAGGACTGGGCAAGAAATACGGCAAGCGCTGGGCGCTGCGCGAGTGCACCATCGACATCCCGGCGGGCCACGTCGTCGGGCTGGTGGGGCCCAACGGGGCCGGTAAGACCACGCTGCTGAAGCTGGCCGGCGGTCAGCTGGAGCCGACGGCGGGAGACATCACCGTGCTCGGCGGCCGGCCCGCGGCCACGCCCGCGCAGCTGGCCAGGGTCGGCTTCGTCGCCCAGGAGACCCCCGTCTACGCGGGACTGACCGTCGCCGATCACCTGCGGTTAGGGGCACGGCTCAACCCTCGCTGGGAGGCCACCATGGCGCGCGAGCGTATCGCGCGACTCGGTCTCGATCCCCGCCATCGGGCGAGCAAGCTGTCCGGCGGGCAGCGCGCTCAGCTCGCCCTCACCCTGGGCCTGGCCAAGCGACCTGAGCTGCTGATCCTGGACGAGCCGGTCGCCTCGCTCGACCCGCTGGCCCGCCGCGAGTTCCTGCAGAGCCTGATGGAGGCCACCGTCGAGCACGAGTTCAGCGTGCTGCTCTCCTCCCACCTGGTCTCCGACCTGGAACGGGTCTGCGACTTCCTGATCGTGCTCGTCGACTCCCGCGTCCAGGTCGCCGGGGAGGTCGACGAGTTGCTGGCCACCCATCACCGGCTCACCGGCCCGCGCCGCGACCCCGACCGGCTACCCGCCGACCAGCACGTGATCTCCGCCAGCCACACCGACCGGCAGAGCACGTTCATCATCCGTACCGACGCCCCGATCCACGACCCCGCCTGGACGGTCACCCAGCTCAGCCTGGAGGACCTCGTCCTCGCCTACATGGAGAAGCGCACCACCGAGAACCGAGTCGCCCTGGAGGTGCAGCGATGATCTGGCTGACCTGGCGCCAGCTGCGCGGCTCGGCCGCGATGTTGGCCGCCCTGCTCGTCATCCTCGCCGTCGTCCTGGCCCTGACCGGCCCGAACCTGGCCGCCGACTACTCCACCGGTATCGCCGCTTGCACTCAGGACGACACCTGCGGCCGCTTCTACGACCGGTTCTTCGGCGAGTACGACATGCCCTTCATGGCCGTCAGCCTCGTCGTGCTGCTCCTGCCCGCTGTCGTCGGGCTCTTCTGGGGAGCACCGTTGATCACCCGCGAGCTGGAGACCGGCACGCACCTGCTGGTGTGGAACCAGAGCATCACCCGCGGCCGCTGGCTGGCGGTCAAGCTCGGGCTCACCGGCCTGGTCGCCATGGCCGCCGCCGGCCTGTGCGGCCTCGCGGTGACCTGGTGGTCCGATCCCCTGGACAAGTCGGCCCCGGGCGACTTGGCCTTGATGGCTCCGCTGGTGTTCGGCGCGCGCGGCATCGCCCCGATGGGGTACGCGGCGTTCGCCTTCGTCCTGGGCGTGACCGTGGGCATGCTGGTGCGCCGCACACTGCCCGCCATGGCCCTCACGCTGGCCGTCTTCGCCGCGATCCAGCTCGCTATGCCGCTGCTGGTCCGGCCCCACCTGATGCCCCCGGTCACGGGGACCTTCGAGCTCAGCGAGACGAACGTGAACGGCATCGGCATAAACCGGGATCAAGGCGGACGTGTGGAGATTCGCCTGAATGCGGCCATTCCCGGCCAGGCGGGCGCCTGGGTCCTGTCCAGCGGTCTCGTCGATCCGTCCGGACGTCCGGCTGCCGGCCCCGAGCCCGGAGTCGGGATCGTCCAGATCTCGACGACGTCGGGACCCTGCGCACCGTCGTCATCGACGATGGGCGTGTGCCCGGCGGAGATCAACCGGCTCGGCTACCGGCAGAAGGCGACCTACCAGCCCCTCGACCGCTTCTGGCCCTTCCAGTGGATCGAGACCGGGATCTACGCCCTGCTCACCCTCGGCCTCACCTGGCTCTCCTTCTGGTGGATCCGCAGGCGCCTGTCGTGACCGCTATCAAGATCGCGACCGCCGGGCTCGCCCTCCTGCTGGCCGCGGCCTGCACCGCACCGGCACCACCGCGCAGCCAGGCGAGCACGGCAGCCAGTACGGTCTGCAGGACGCCCCAGGGACCCCCCGGGGCGGAGACGGCCACCACGATCGACGTCATCGAGCAGGCCTACTTCTGCATCCTCGGCAACTACTACAGCGGCCCCACCCTCGACGCCCGCGCGCTGCTGTCCGCCGGATTCGTCGCACTGACCCAAGAGCTCAACCGCAACGGCCGCGACCTGCCCGAGGCCACCATGCCCGCGCTGACCGGCGACCGCAAAGCCGACTGGACCGCCTTCGAGACCGCATACCGCAAGATCACCGGCCAGGTCCCCGACCTCCGTAACAAGCTGGCGATCGTCACCCTCGAGGCCATCGTGGCCGCCCTCGGCGACAACCACGCCCGCTGGACACATGACGCCAAGCGGCCGCCCGACTACTACGACGGCGACGGCTACGGCCTGGGTTTGCAAGCGAACGTCGAACGCTCTCAGGTGGAGGGCGAGCCCGGCGCCGCCCTCCCCCCGCTGTTCGTCACCACCGTGCAGGGTGGCGCGGCGCAGGCCGCCGGACTGCGCCCGGGCGACATCATCGAATCGATCAACGGCTCGACGCCCTTCTTCGACGGCAGGCCCACCTCCGCGATCGCCGCCCTCTACCCGCAATACCCCGAAGCGCGCCCGGTCCGGCTGCGGCTCCTGCGCCAGAGCACCGGCCGCCGCTGGAGCCTGACGCTCAAGCCCGGCCTCTACCAACGGGACCTGGCCGCCCTGCAAGTGGTGCAGTCCAAACTGCTGGACGGCAGCATCGCCTACGTACGTATGCGCGGCTTCGCCCCCGACTCCGCGAACAGGGTCCTCAAAGCGATCTCCAGGCTGCGCACCGGCCGCACCCTCACCGGTGTCGTGCTGGACCTACGCGGCAACGGCGGCGGCAGCCCCGTGGAGGCGACCCGGCTGCTGAGCGCGTTCGGCCACGGCAAGGTCACCGCCTACCAGTGCACCGTGGACGGCAAGTGCGAGACCTCGCGGACCGACGACACCGTCGAGCTGGTCAACCTGCCGCTGATGGTGCTCACCGACCGCGGCTGCGCCTCGGCGTGTGAGCACTTCAGCTCCGCGGTCAAGGACCATCGCCTTGGCCGGCTGGTCGGCACCAGAACCGCCGGGGTCATCTCCGGGCCGGCTCAGTCACACCTGCTCGGCAACAACACCCTGCTGGGTTTCCCCACCAGGCACCACCTGGGGCCCGATCGCGAGGTGATCGACCGGATCGGCGTGCCGCCCGACCACTACGTGCCCCTGAGCCCCGAGGACGCGGCCGCCGGGCGTGACCCCGCCCTGGCCAAGGCCCTGACCTTGCTGCACACCTGAACGGACCTCGCGATGAGACACCCTTTGGCAGTCGCCGCAGCACTGACCGTCCTGGCCGCGTCCGGCTGCACGGCACCCGCGCCACCTCGCTCCGCCGTCCCCTCGGCCACACCGACCGGCCCCGCCACCCTGCCCGCCCCCACCGGCGCCCACCCGGTCGGCACCACCGCCCTGTACCTGAAGGACACCTCCCGCCCCGATCCGTGGAACCTCGACGTCAACGCCAGGGAGCTCAAGGTCACCCTGTGGTATCCGGCCAAGCAGCGGGACGGGGAGCGTGCGCCGTACATGACGCCGAAGGAATCGGAGCTCGCCATGAGACGCTACGGGACCGCGGGCGTCCCGGACGACACGCTGCACAAGACCCGCACGAACGCCATCAAAGACGCGAAACCCGCAGGGGAAAAGCTTCCGCTGGTGGTGCTGTCCCCCGGCTTCACCAATCCGATGAGCACGCTCACGTCGCTGGCCGAGGACCTGGCCAGCCGAGGGTACGTCGTGGCCGGCATCGACCACACCTACGAGAGCTACGCCACGACCCTGGCCGACGGGCGGGTCGCCGAATGCCTCGCCTGCGACAGCGACACCGACCCGGGCTTCGGCACGGGAGTGGTCCAGGGCCGGGCGGCCGACGTCTCCTTCGTACTCGACCAGCTGTCCTCGAAATGGAACGGTTCCGACCGGATCGACCGCTCCAGAATCGCCATGGTCGGCCAGTCGATCGGCGGAGCCAGCGCCATGGCGACCATGGTGAAGGATCCCCGCGTGCGGGCCGGAATCGACATGGACGGCACCACCTACGCCCGAATCCCCACGAACGGGTTCACCCGGCCGTTCATGTTCCTGGGCTCGGCGCAGCACGTCCCCGGCGGCCGCGACACCTCCTGGGACCGCGACTGGAAGCTGCTGACCGGGTGGAAGCGCTGGCTCGTGGTGACCGGCGCGGAACACTCGACCTTCACCGACGCATCGCTGCTGGCGGGCGCCCTCGGCATCAAGCCCGCCTACGGCGTTCCGCCCGCGGCGCGCGCCGCCGAGCTCACCCGCACGTACGTGGCCGCCTTCCTCGACCAGCACCTGAAGTCCAAGCGGCAGCCCCTCCTGGACAAGCCGTCATCGCGCTACCCCGAGGTCAAATTCTGCCCAGCGACCTGCGGTCAATCCTGAGGCCGGGCACGTTCGCCGAAGCCATCGGGGCGCAGCAGCGGCACGTCGGTGGCGTAGCGGCCGAACCGGCTGCGGGCGGTCATGCTCCGGGACGGGTTTCAGCGGTCGCGGGCGTCGTACGCCTCGCGGGCGCTGTCGATCCGGTCGATGTTCTGCTCGGCCCACTGCTTCATGACCGCCATGACGGGCAGGAGGCTCCGGCCCAGGTCGGTGAGCGCGTAGTCGACGCGGACCGGCACCGCCGGAGTGACCGTACGCGAGATCAGGCCGTCGCGTTCGAGGTTGCGCAGTGTCTCCGTGAGCATCTTCTGGCTGGCGCCGGCGATCGCGCGAGCCAGGTCGCCGTAGCGGCGCGGGCCGTCGGCCAGCTCGTTGAGCAGGACGGCCACCCACTTGTCACCGAGGCGCTCGATCAACCGGTTGGCCGGGCAAGCGGTGAAGCGCGCCTGGTAGGAGAGCCGGCCCTCGGTGCGCCGCTGGGCGGCGGTACGGGTCGTCATGGCACCCCTTCACGTGCGCTGGCCACTTTGAAGTGCGTACTGCCGTTCGACCGTAGCACCGCCTAACTTCGCTCGTGAGCAGGGCCCAACCTGCCTGATCAAGGAGCGAAGACAGACCATGACGACGATCGCCATCCTCGGCTCGGGTGCTGTGGCCCGAGCCCTCACCGGCAGGCTGCGCGAGGCGGGGCACGAGCTCATCGTGGGCTCTCGTGCCCCGCGCGAGGACGCTTCCGTTCCCGTCGTCGGCCTGCGTGAGGCGGCGGGTTCGGCGGAGGTGGTGATCAACGCCATGCCCGGCCCCGTGTCGGTGGAGGTGCTCACCGGCCTCGCGGCCGAACTGGCGGGCAAGGTGCTGGTCGACGTGGCCAACGCCACCGAATCCGACTCACGTGGCTTCGCGGCGGGGCTGCTGTATCCGGGTGGCAGCCTCGCTGAGGAGATTCAGCGGGCCTTGCCGGAGGTACGGGTGGTGAAGACGCTCAACACCCTGCACGAGTCGATCATGGCTCAACCGGATCGGCCGGCCCATCCGCCCACCGCGTTTCTGTCCGGGAACGACGCCGATGCCAAGAAGGCAGTCGGTGGGCTGCTGGCCGACCTGGGGTGGGCGGCTGAGTGGATCATCGATCTCGGTGGGGTGGAGACGGCGCGGGTGCCGGAGGCGTTCATGCTGATGGTCGGCGACCTCGTCCGCGCGCTCGGGCCGGTGCCCTTCGGCATGGCCATCGCCCGCTGACGCCCGTTGACGCCTGTTGACGCAGACGCACGCCTGTTGACGCCTGCTACGCCGATCGAGGGGTGAGCCAGGTGGTCACCGCCTCGGGCAGGCCGTCCGTGCCCGCCCAGGCCACGTAGCCGTCGGGGCGGATCAGCAGGGCGTCGGCGGGCGGGTCCGCGCAGTGCGCGGTGACGACGTGGAGGCGGTCGTCGCTGACCAGGTCGCCCAGCTCCGAAGGGCCCAGGTTGAGCAGTACCCAGCCGGCCGGGCGCATGAGCTCCGCCACGCGGGTCGGCCCTTCCGTGGTGGCCAGTGCCAGGTCGGGGGCGAATCGGCCGGTCAGGGGGTGGGGGGCGGTGCCGTACCGGATGTCGGAGCCCTGGAGCAGTTCGCCGAGGCGGCGCAAGGGCTGGTCGAAGGTGAACAGCTCCGCGAGGAGGTCGCGCAGGGCCGTGCCGTCCTCGCCGGTGAGGCGTTCCAGGGTCGCCTGGGCGCGGGTGTGGCGCAGGGTGTGGACGGCCACCGGGCGGCGTTCCGACTCGTACGTGTCGAGCAGGCCGGGCGGGGCGTGGCCGCGCAGGTGGGCGGCCAGCTTCCAGGCGAGGTTGGCGGTGTCCATCAGGCCGACGTTCAGCGCCGAGCCGCCCGCGGGGAACAGGTGGGCGGCGTCACCCGCCAGGAACACTCGGCCCTCCCGGTAACGGTCGGCGACGCGGGCCTGCGCGACGGTGCTCGACAGCCAGATGGGCTCGCCGAGCGGCAGGTCGACGCCGCTGACCCGGCGCACCGCGGCCTCGAACTCCGCCGGCGTGACGGCCGTCGCGGGCGCCGCCCCCTTCTCGCGTACGCCGACGATGTGGACGCCGGGCTGGAGCGAGGTGAGCAGCAGGCGGCCGTTCGGAGTATGGTTCCAGCCCTGCCGCAGGCCATTGACCTGCGCTATGTCGAAGATGCCCCCCGCCTGCGGCGCCGCGAAGTGACCGAACAGCAGCACCTCGTCGTCCGTCGTGCCGGGGAAGCCGATGCCCGCCTGTTCGCGTACCAGGCTGTGGCCGCCGTCGCAGCCGACGACGTAGCGGGCCCGGAGCCGGAAATCGTCACCCTCCAGCGTCACACCTTCGTCGTCCTGGGTGAGCGTCCTCAGCCGGTGGTCCCAGCTGATCTCGGCGCCGAGCTCGGCCGCGCGCTCGCGCAGCAGCCGCTCCAGGCGGGGCTGCTGGATCATCAGCAGCTGTAACGGGGAGTCGCCGCCCAGCTCGGCGAATCTCAGGGGCACCGAGCCGAACGGAAAACCGGGCGCGGGCCCGGCGAACGGGCTGCCCGCGCTGAACCGTTCGAGCAGGCCCCGATGGTCGAGCAGCTGGATGATCTGCCCGCCCAGGCCGTTGGCCTTGGGGAGGTCGCCGGGCTCGGCTCTCTTCTCCAGCACGGTTGTACGGACGCCGGCCAGGCGCAGCTCGCACGCCAGCATGAGCCCGGCGGGGCCCGCTCCGATGATCACTACTTCTTCCATGCCTGTCAGGCTAGATTGACAAGCTTCGCTCTGTCAATCTAGCCTGACGACGTGGACATGGGAGAACTCTCCGAACGCATCAAGTCGAACGACCCCGCCATGGGACTGCGCGCGGTCGGCGCCCTGCACCGGCTGGCCGAGCAGGTCGAGGCCGTATCCGTGGCCGTGGCCAGGGAGCAGGGGTGGACGTGGGAGCAGATCGGCGACGCGCTCGGCATGTCGCGACAGTCGGTACACGCGAAGTACGGAAAGTAATGCGACGTACGGGAAGTGAGGGGTGGCATGTTCGGCATGGAGAAGAGCCCGTTCGCGGTGGTCGTGACCGCGGCGCTGGAGGAGGCCAGGCAGCGCGGCGACCGGCGGCTGGGGACCGAGCATCTGCTGCTCGGACTGCTGCGCCAGCCGGATCTGGCCCCCGCCCGAGCGCTCGGTGTGGATCTGGAACGGGCGCGGGCAGCACTCGAAGAGCGCGACCGGGCGTCGCTGCGTGCGCTCGGGATCGACGTCGGCGAGGTGCCACGGGCCCGGCCGCGCAAGCATCCGGCCGTGCCGGGCACCGCGTTGACGTCCAGCGCGCGGGCGGCGATCAACCAGACGATCAAGACGACCACCCGCAAGGTCAGGAACACCGCCGCACCGGCCCAGCTGCTGCTGGCCCTGCTCGCACAGGGACGGCCCGATCCGGTGGCCGAGCTGATCGACCAGCTCGGCATCGACCGCGCCGAGGTCCGCGCCCGCCTGGCCGCCTAACTAACAACCGACCGACCGGTAACCGGCCGAACGGCAAACGGACCGACCGACCGGTAACCGACCGACTGGTGACCGGCTGACCGGCTGAAATCTGGTTGATCGCGTCTCAGCCCCCTGGCAGGCTCGAACGACGCCCTGGCCGCCAAGCGGCTGCGCGCCCGTGGCGCCGCGGTGGTGGCCGACGACGAGCCGAGCAGGCCGGGCTCACGGTGGTCGATCTGCGGGTCGAGTCGTTGCGGATGGAGTTCCGGGACATCGGCGCGGTGATCTACTTTCTGCGCAAGGTGATCTGGACCGTGCCGGACTTCTCGGTCGACCGCTACCGGAAAGAGCTGCGCGAGCTGCACGATCGCATCCAGGAAGACGGGCCGTTCATCGCCCATTCCACCCGTTTTCTGATCGAGGCCAGAGCCTGACGCGTCGCCTGGCCGCAGCGGCTGGGCATCGACGAGGCCAGCCGACTACGCCTGCGGGCGTACGACGAAAGAGGCCGGACACTCCCCTGGGTGGAGCGCACGACGCGCCCACGGTCCGATGCGCCGGGCGCGCCCGGTGGCGACCCTGGATGTATGAACACCATGATGCATTGGGGCTGGGGCGCTGGATTCTGGCCGATCATCCCGGTTCTCTGGGGCCTGTTCTGGGTGGCCGTCGTCGCCCTGGCCGCTCGGACCTGGCAGAAGGGTCGCTGGCAGCGTACCGAGGCCGGAGCGACCGCGTCGGCGGAGCGGATCCTCGCCGAGCGGTACGCGCGCGGCGAGATGACCGACGACGAGTACTTCGAGCGGATGTCAGTGCTCAAGAGCTGACCCCCAAGAACTCAAGAGCCGACCCCATCGGCGCTCGAGAGCCACGGCGCACGCCAAACCACCACACGAGTAAAAGAACTGTTACTGGCCGCATCCGGTTCGCGACGTTAAGTTGCCTCTAGGGACTGTCGAGAAGTGGGGGCCCTTATGCAGTCAATCGCCCGATTCTGCGGCCAATGCAACTGTGGCTGCCCCGAGCTGTTCGTCGACCGTTCGGCGCCGGAAGAGCGTCAGGTGCTGATCACCGACGACTTCGGGCAGCGGGTGGAGATGAGCCTCGACCAGTTCGGCTCGATCGTCGAGGCGGCCAAGAGCGGAGCGCTGGACGACCTGGCGCTCCGCGGCTGAGCGTGCAGGCCGTCGCCCTGCTGGCCAGCGGGTTCGCCGCCGGGCTGGTGGCGGGGACAGCATCGTGCACCGCGGTGCAGGGCGGGCTGCTCGTGGGCCTCACCTCGGGCGGCTGCGATGGCGACGAACGGGGGCCGTCGCGCGATCCCGTGCTCGTGGGATGGTTCCTGGCGGGCCGGCTGGCCTCCTACGCGAGCGCCGGGGCGCTGCTCGGTCTGGCGGGTTCGGCTGTCAGCCTGCCTCCGCAGGCGCGGGCGTTGCTGCTCGTGGCGGCGGGCGTCGCGGTCATCACGTACGCGATCAGGCTGCTCCGCCGGCGGCAACCCGGCTGCGAGGCCCCCAAGCGGGCGCCCCGGAGCGCGCCGCTGCTGGGCGCGGCCACCATCCTCATCCCCTGCGGGGTGACCCTCGGCATGGAGATGGTCGCGGTCTCCAGTGGCTCGGCGCTGGGCGGCGCGGCGGTGATGACCGGGTTCGTGCTCGGCACCGCACCCGCCTTCGCGCTGCTCGGCTGGATCCTGCGGCGCGTCTCCCGGACCAGGCTCGCCCGGCTGGCCGGGGTGGCGGCGCTCGCGGCCGGCCTGTGGACGGTCGGCTCGGGAATCAGCCTGGGCGGCTGGCTCACGGCTCCAGCAGGTTCGGCGGGCCTGGCAGGTTCGGCGGGTCTGACCGGCTTGGCGGGTTCGAGAGGTTCGGCGGGCGACGCGTCGGGCGGGGCCAGCGCCGGACAGGGTGCCCGTACGGTCACCGTCTGGGCGACCCGCGACGGCTACCGGCCGGAGATCGTGACCGCCCGCGCCGGAGTCCCCGTCGAGATCGTCTTCAAGCTGGCAGACCAGGGCTGCACGAGCACGGTCACGATCGCCGGGCGGGACGTCGCCCTTCCCGCGACGGTTCACCTGCCGCCGCAGCGTCCCGGGTCGCTTCGCTACGTATGCGGGATGGGAATGTACAGCGGCTACATCAACTTCTCCTAGTCCCTCGGCGATTACTGTTCGCATTCGCGCGATTACCTGGCACCCTGTGGCCATGGCGTGGTGGCAAGGGGAGGTGGCGGCACCGGCGATTCCGGCGCCACGGGTGGGAGACGAGCCGGAGCTGCTGATGGCCGCTCGGGCCGGCGACCCGCAGGCGGCGCACCGGCTCGGTCGGCTCTGCGCCCAGCGGGGCGACCGCTCGGCGGCCAAGGAGTGGTGGGAACGGGCGGCGGCCGGCGGCAACATCGACAGTGCCTACAACCTGGGCGTCTGGCACGAGAAGCACGGCAGCCTGGAGGAGTCCGTCTCCTGGTACAAACTGGCCGCCGCCACCGGCGACGTCGAGGCCGCGGTCAACCTGGCCACGCTGCTGCTGGAGCAGCGCGGAGACGTCCCGGCCGCCCGGCGCTGGTTCGAGATCGCGGCGCGCGAGGGCTCCCGGACGGCCGCCCGGCGACTGGCGCTGATCTGCGAGGACGCGGGCGAGGTCGCGGCCGCGCGCGAGTGGCACCGCCGAGCGGCGGCCGACGGCGACGCGGCCTCCGCGCACGACCTGGGCTTCCTGGCGTACGCGGCGGGCGAGGACGAGGAGACCCTGCACTGGTGGGAGTGCGCCGCGCGCAGCGGCCACGCCGAGTCGGCCTACTGCCTCGGCCTGCTCCTACAGGCCAGCCGTGACCCCGAGGGCGCCGGCGCCTACTTCCGGCTGGCCGCCAAGAGCGACCATCCGGGCGCCGCTTCGCAGCTCGGCGGCAGCGCGCTGGCCCACGGAGATCTGCGTACGGCCCGCGCCTGGTACGAGCGGGCGGCCGGCGCGGGCCGGCTGGCGGACCAGCGGATGGCCGGGTTCGTCTGCGTCGAGCTGGGCGACTCCGCCGGGGCCAGCCACTGGTTCGGCCGGGCGGCGGCCAGCGGCGACGCCGAGTCCGCCTTCCACTTCGGGCTGCTGCTCATCGCCGAGTTCAGCGACCTGGCGGGCGGCCGGCACTGGTTCCGGCAGGCCGCGCTGGCCGGACATCATCAGGCGGCCATCGAGCTGGCCGGGCTGCTGTCGGCGGCCGGGGAGACGGACGAGGCCGCGCGCTGGCTGACCGACCCCCCGCCCCCGTCGTGGGACCGGCCGGCCGAGCCCGAACTGGCCGCGCGGGCCGAGCTGGCGGCCTCCGCCACGGGCCGCCGGGGTGGTGTCTCGCTGGCCGTACGCGAGCTGGCCGAGATCCTCGGCACCTGGGACCTGGCGACCAGACCGCTGCACGACCACGCGGACGTGCTGGGCTGGCTGGCCCGGCGCAGCGGCCTGCACTCCAGTGCGATCGAGCACCTGGCGTCGGTGCGCGGCACGCTGCTGCGTCCGGGCAGCGCGCCCTGGCCCAGCCCCGGCGAGATCGACCACGTCCTCGCCACGGCCCGAGATCTGCGACAGCGGCTCGGCGTCAGATAGCCAAGCCGCTGTTCTCCAGTGATGAGGTCAGGCGGCGAGGACCTCGGTCACCGGCGTGACCGGGAGTTCGAGCGCCTGCGCGACCGGGCCGTTGGTGAGCAGCCCGTCGTAGGTGTTGAGCCCGCCCGCCAGGCCCGCGTCCGCCTTGAGCGCGTCCCGCCAGCCCAGGTCGGCGAGCTTGACGGCGTACGGGAGCGTCGCGTTGGTCAGGGCGTAGGTGGAGGTGTTGGCCACCGAGCCCGGCATGTTCGCCACGCAGTAGAAGATCGACCCGTGCACGGTGTAGGTCGGCTCGGCGTGCGTGGTCGGGCGAGAGTCCTCGAAGCAGCCGCCCTGGTCGATGGCGATGTCGACGAGCACCGAGCCCTTCTTCATGCGCGAGACCAGGTCGTTCGAGACCAGCGTCGGGGCCTTGGCGCCAGGGATCAGGACCGCGCCGATGACCAGGTCGGCGTTCAGCACCTCCCGCTCGATCGCGTACGACGTGGAGACCAGCGTCTTGAGCCGGCCCTGGTAGATGGCGTCGATGAAGCGCAGGCGGTCGACGTTCGTGTCGAGCACGGTGACCTCGGCGCCCATGCCGACGGCGATCTGGGCCGCGTTCAGCCCGGAGACGCCGCCGCCGATCACGACCACCTTGGCCGGGGCCACCCCGGGCACCCCGCCCGGCAGCACGCCGCGTCCGCCGTTGAAGCGCATCAGGTTGTACGCCCCCACCTGCGGAGCCAGGCGGCCCGCGACCTCCGACATCGGGGCGAGCAGCGGCAGGGTGTTGCCGACCTGCACGGTCTCGTACGCGATGCCGGTCGTCTTCGCGCCGAGCAGCGCGTCGGTGCACGGCCTGGAGGCGGCCAGGTGCAGGTAGGTGAACAGCACCAGGCCCTCGCGCAGCCGGTGGTACTCCTCGGCGATCGGCTCCTTGACCTTGAGCACCATCTCCGCCTCGCCCCACACGGCGTCGGCGCTTTCGACGATCTTCGCGCCCGCCGCCAGGTATTCCTCGTCCGGAATGTGCGAGCCCAGGCCCGCGCCTCGCTGGACGGTGACGTCGTGGCCGTGACGGACCAGCTCGTGCACGCCTGCCGGGGTTGCGGCGACTCGGTATTCGTGGTTCTTGACCTCGGCAGGCACGCCGATCTTCATGGCGGATCCTTTCTTTCCTTGAACAGCGTGGTCCTTGAACAGTGTTAGAGGCGAGCCCACGCTTCCGTGAGCACGTTGCGGAGGATCGACCCGATCTCGTCGAACTCCTTCGGCCCCGCGATCAGCGGCGGCGCGAGCTGGATGACGGGGTCGCCACGGTCGTCGGCGCGGCAGTAGAGCCCGGCCTCGAACAGCGCCTTCGACAGGAAACCGCGCAGCAGCCGCTCCGACTCCTCGTCGGTGAACGTCTGCTTGGTGGTCTTGTCCTTGACCAGCTCGATGCCCCAGAAGTAGCCGGAGCCCCGGACGTCGCCGACGATCGGCAGGTCCTTGAGCCCGTCGAGGGTGGCCTGGAAGAGCGGCTCGTTCTTGGTGACGTGGCCGAGCAGGTCCTCGCGCTCGAAGATGTCGAGGTTGGCCAGCGCCACGGCCGCGGAGACCGGGTGCCCGCCGAAGGTGTAGCCGTGGGCGAACATCTGGTCGCCGCCCTTGAACGGCTCGAACAGCCGGTCATGCACGATCATGGCCCCGATGGGCGAGTAGCCGCTGGTCAGGCCCTTGGCGCAGGTGATGATGTCGGGCACGTAGTCGAACTTCTGGCCGCCGAACATCGTGCCGAGCCGGCCGAAGGCGCAGATGACCTCGTCGGAGACGAGCAGCACGTCGTACTCGTCGCAGATCTCGCGCAGCCGCTGCCAGTAGCCGGCCGGCGGCGGGAAGCAGCCGCCGGCGTTCTGCACCGGCTCGGCGAAGACGGCGGCCACCGTGTCGGGGCCCTCCATCTCGATCGCGCGGGCGACGCGGTCGGCGGCCCAGATGCCGTACTCCTCCGGGCTCATCCCCTTGACGCCGCTGATCTCGTCGGCGCGGTAGTAGTTCGTGTTCGGCACCCGCACCGAGCCGGGCACGAGCGGCTCGAACATCTGCTTGAACGCCGGGATGCCGGTGATCGACAGGGCGCCCTGCGGGGTGCCGTGGTAGGCGATCTGGCGGCTGATGACCTTGTGCTTGAGCGGCTTGCCGATCAGCTTGTAGTACTGCTTGGCCAGCTTCCAGGCCGACTCGACCGCCTCGCCGCCGCCGGTGGTGAAGAAGACCCTGTTGAGGTCGCCGGGGGCCAGGCTCGCGAGCCGCTGCGCCAGCTCGGCCGCCTTCGGGTGCGCGTAAGACCACAGCGGGAAGAAGGCGAGTTCCTGTGCCTGCTTGGCGGCCGCCTCGGCCAGCTCGCTCCGGCCGTGACCGGCTTGGACCACGAAGAGTCCCGCCAGGCCGTCCAGGTAGCGCTTGCCGTGGATGTCGTAGATGTAGGAGCCCTCACCGCGAACGATGGTCGGGATCTCCGCCTGCTGGTAGGCGCTGTGCCTCGTGAAGTGCAACCACAGGTGATCCTGCGCGGCCTTGAGAATCTCGTTTTCCGGCTGCGTCATGATTATCTTCCCTCGTGTCTGATCTCCCCACAGTCTGCATGTTCACCTCGGGTTTGCCAAGCGAAAGCGTCGCAGCAGTGTGCAAGAAAACCGAGATCCGCAGGAACGGTATGTAACAGCTGCGAAATCCGCAGGTAGATTAGCGCGCGGGTCATGCCCGTTTCACGCGTTGTGAAGCCTTTGTGATCCAATGAGACGTTAACTATCGAAGAACGACCCGGGGGACCGTCCGTGACTCCTGACCAGATCGAGAGCGCCGTCGCGGCCGCGATGCCGCAGTCCGTCGAGGACCTCAAGCGGCTCGCCGCCATCCCGTCGGTGGCCTTCCCCGGGCATCCCGAGGAGCCCGTGCTCGCCGCCGCCGCCATGACCGAGGAGCTCCTGCGCAGCACGGGGCTGACGCACGTGCAGCGGGTCGCGGTCGAGGGCAGCTTCCCCGCGGTGTACGGCGAGGTGGCCGCGCCGCCCGGCGCGCCCACGGTGCTGCTCTACGCGCACTATGACGTGCAGCCCGCCGGTGACCCGGCCGCCTGGCGCACTCCGCCGTTCGAGCCGACCCTGATCGACGGCCAGCTGTACGGCAGGGGCACGGCGGACGACAAGTCGGGCATCATCTCGCACGTCACCGCCCTGCGCGCGTTCCAGGGGCAGTTCCCCGTCGGGGTGAAGGTCCTCATCGAGGGCCAGGAGGAGTACGCCGGGGAGCGCCTGGAGGCGTTCGTCGAGCGCAACCCCGACCTGCTGCGGGCCGACGCCATCGTGGTGGCCGACTGCGGCAACCCGCGCGTCGGTGACCCCGCGGTCACCACCTCGCTGCGCGGCATGGCCGCGTTCACCATCGAGGTCCGCACCCTGCGCGAGCCGGTGCACAGCGGCCAGTTCGGCGGCGCCGCCCCCGACGCGCTCTCGGCGCTCATGCGCATGCTGACCTCGCTGCACGACGACAACGGCGACATCCGGGTGCCGGGCCTGCCCCGCGGCTCCTTCCTCGGCCAGGGACCCTCGGAGGAGGAGTTCCGCAAGACCGCCGGTGTGCTGGACGGCGTGTCGCTGGTCGGCTCCGGCTCCTTGGCGGACCGCCTGTGGGCGTCGTACGCCATCACCGTGACGGGCATCGACGCGCCCACGGTGTCGGGCGCCATCAACGCGGTCCAGCCCGCGGCCCGCGCCCGCGTCACGGTCCGCATCCCCCCTTCCGGCGACCCCAAGACGACCGTGAACGCGGTGGTCGAGTTCCTGCGGCAGGTCACGCCGTGGGGCGCGCAGGTCGCGTTCGGCGACTACACCGTGGGGTCGGGCTTCCAGGCGGACTCGGGCGGCAAGGCCCGCACGGCGCTCAACCGGGCGATGGAGCGCGCCTTCGGGCGGCCGCCGCGCGATGTGGGGGCTGGCGGGTCGATTCCGCTGGTGAACACGCTGCTGAAGCAGTTCCCGGCGGCGGAGATCCTGCTGTTCGGGGCCGAGGACGAGGAGGCGGCCATCCACGCGCCCAACGAGCGGGTGGACCTGGAGGAGCTGCGCCGCACCGCCACCGCCGAGGCGCTGTTCCTGCGCGAGCTCAGCCTGCCCTCCGCGCTCGGCGTCTGATTCGCTACAGCAGAAGTCGGCCGCCGCGCTTGACCGTGCGGATGATGGGGGCGGTCTCCATGGTGGTGACCGCCTCCAGGGCGGCGAGCCGTTCGGTGAGGTAACGGCCTAGGTCCAGCGGGTCGCGGCAGTTCAGGGCCGCGACCAGATTGGTGGGCCCGGTGGTGAGGGCGGCGAAGGCGATCTCGGGATGCCGCGCCAGCTCCGCACCGACCTCGACCGCCTTGGCCGGCGGGGCGGCGATCCACAGCCGGGCCTCGGTGCCGAATCCGAGCGCCGACGGCGGTACGTCGAGCTGGTAGCTCAGGATTCCCTGGCCGCGCAGCGCGTACAGGCGGCGTTTCACCGTGGTCTCCGACCAGCCGGTGGCGGCGGCCAGCTCGGCGTAGGGCGCGCGGCCGTCCAGATTGACCGCCCGCAGCAGCGCCTTGTCGCCCTCGTCGAGGTCGATCGGGCCGTCTCCGGCTTCGACCGGCGGCGGGCGCAGCCGGTCGGCCTGTTCGGGTGACAGGCAGGCCAGCCCCTGCCAGCCGTCCGGCAGCACGAAATTACGCAGCAGCAGGTGCGCGGAGACCGAGACGACCCGGCTGGTGCGCGGCAGTTTGTCGAGCAACAGGGCGTCCTGGTCGCGGGTGCCGCGCGTCCGTACGGTGCAGGAGATCTCGGTGCCGCCGGACAGCAGGTACACGAAGGACGTGTCGTCACGGGCCGCCAGTGCCTTGGCGACCGGCATGGCCGCGTCCGGGGCGCAGCGCAGCCGGATGGTCCACTGGGTGTGGCCCAGCCGTGCGCCGTTGACCAGGCCCGCCACCCGCAGCACGCCCTGGCCGCGCAGTCGCCGGTAGCGGCGGGCCACGGTGTTCTCCGAGACCCCGAGCACGTCGGCGATCGCCCTGAACGCGGCCCGGCCGTCGATCTGCAGCGCGTGAACCAGACCCCTGTCGACGGTATCCATCCAGACATTCCTGTGCGGTGACGGTTTCCGGCGATCCTAGCCGCCTGGCTGGGACGCGTTGACGGTCGTGCGCGACGCTCGCCGCATGAACATCCTCGTCCTCGCCGCCACCGGAAACGTCGGTGGCCAGATCATCGCCCAGCTGCGCGAGACCGGCCACGCCGTACGGGCGGTCACCCGCGATCCACGCACCGCCCGCTTCCCCGCCGAGGTCGAGGTGATGCGCGGCGATCTGTCCGCACCGGACACCATCGCGGCCTGCCTGGACGGCATCGACGCGGTGTTCCTGCTCTGGCCGCTGCACACCGGCGAACAACTGCCCGCCGTGCTCGACGTGGTCGCCCGTCGGGCCCGCCGCGTGGTCTTCCTGGGTACGGGCGGCGTTCCCGACCTGAGCTTCGAGGAGCAGGAGAAGCTCGTCCACGGCTGCGGAATCGAGTCCATCGTGCTCCGGCCGAGCACCTTCGCGGTGAACACGTTGTGGTGGGCCGACCAGATCCGGGCCGGCGACATCGTCGAGGGGGCTTACGGCGCGCTGCCGATGTCCCTGATCCATGAGGCCGACATGGCGGCCGTCGCGGTCCGCGCCCTCACCGAGCCGGGACACGACGGCGCCACCTACTCCCTGACCGGCCCGGAGGTGCTCACCCAGGCCGAGCAGGTCCGCGTCATCGGCGAGGCGCTGGGCCGGCCGCTGCGCTGGCGGGAGCTCACCCGTGAGCAGGCCCGAGAGCGGCTGCTGGCCGACGAGAGCTTCCCCGACTCCTTCGTCGACGTGCTGCTCGACGGCTACGCCGCCATGCTGGCCGGGCCGCCCCCGGTGCTGACCGCCACCGTCCATGACGTCACCGGGGTTCCGGCACGATCTCTGCGCCAATGGGCCATGGACCACGCGGCCGACTTCATGTGATGGGGCTGGCAGGGTGAGCGGTGGGCGGGCGCGCCGGATTGACACCTATGTCACCGGACGTCAGTTTTGATTTATGGAGGAGTTTCGCATGGTGCGCGAATTCTCACTCGCGACCGCTGCCCGCTTACTCGGCCCGCTCATCCTGTTGGTCCCGGTATGCATGGCGCTCCCGGGTCCGCATGTCGAATGGGGGTTGACGGCTGCGGGAATGGCGATGCTCGCCATTGGCGTACGGCTGGCCAGGCATCGGCAGATGGCCGCTGACACGGTCGTACGTTTCTCCGCTCAAGGTGTGGAGATGGAGGACCCGTATGGATCACGCGTACGCCTGGCATGGCGGCACATCGAGTGCGTCGACGTCGTGGAAAGCCGGGTGCCGAGTCCGCGTACTATCGCCGAGGCAGACCGGATTTATGTCCGGACCGGAACAAGGAAATGCATCGGCGTGGTCGGCTGGGGCGAATATGAGGTTTCTCCCAGCGCCCCTGGCTGGTTGTTGGGCCACCTGGATCGGATGCCGGTCGATCCGGCGACCGGATTACAGAAACTGAGCATTCCTCTTGGCGCGGTCGACCCGCTGTGGGAACAGGGTCCGATGGGCGATCGGGTCCGCCACCACCGGCCCGATCTGCTGGCCGACGATCAGCCCTGGGTAGGCTCCGAGCTCAGCTGTCGGCGTCGAGCAGCGTGCGGATGAGCGGCACGGCCAGGCGGAGGACGTCGTCGAGGTCGGCCTCGGCCAGGTCGGGCATGCGCACCAGGTGGCGGTGGACGGTGATGCCGAACATCATCGCGCCCGCCAGCGCCGCCCGCAGGCGCGCGTCGGGACCGTGGACCCCGGCCGCGATCCGGTCGATCGCCTCCGCGGTCACGTGCTCGCGGAGCAGCTGGGCGGCTTCCTGGCTGGTCATGCTGGTGCGCAGGAGTATGGCCATCGGGTTGTCGGGGGCGGCGGCCCAGCGCTCGAGCATGGCGCGCAGGTAGTTCTCGGCGGAGCGGCCCGGGTCGTCGGCCGTCAGGGAGTCGACGTCGAGGCAGAAGTCGAGGGACTCGCGGAACAGCTGCTGCTTGGTGCCGAAGTATTGGATGACCGAGGACTTGTCGACGTCCGCCTCGGCCGCGATCGCGCGGATGGTGGCGCGTTCGTAGCCGACCTCGCCGAAGGTGCGGCGGGCGGCCTCCAGGATCCGGCGGCGAGTGCGCTGGCCCTTGCTCTCGTTCTCCCACGCCTGGCCGGCGATCTCATCGGTCGACATGGGCCACCACCTCCTGCTATGGCCTCCGATGGTACGGGGTCAGGCACCATCAGAGGCCGGGCAAGAGGCTGCGCGGACCTAGTGGACCTCCTCGATGGACGAAGGGAACTGCCCCGCCATCAGCTCTGCCATCCTGCGCTGCAGCGACTCGGAGTCGTTGAGATGCGGGAACGGCTCATCGGGCACCTCGACGTCCAGGAACTCGCACAACGGCTCCCACCCCTCGCGCACGTCGAACACCAGGAGCCGGCTCGCGGGCAGGCTCGCCTCGACGGTGGCCCGGTGGCGCTCGAACGCCTCGATGGCGACCTTCTCGTCGGGCAGGCCGTCCGCGGGGTTCCAGCCCTGGCCGAAGGTGTCCTCCCCGATCGCGCTCAGCACCGGCTGCATCTTCTGCATCCCCTCGAAGATCTTCGCCGCGGCCGGGGGCAGGGTCGACGGGTCCATGGACATGGTCCGGCCGGGGCCGTTGGAGAGGAGGTTCTGCATGCTGATGTACCAGCGAGCGGGGTCGCGGACGGTCAGGATGACCTTGGCCTCGGGGTAGGCCGCCGCCTGCTCGCGCCAGAAACCGCTGGCCGGCCAGTCCTGGGCCGACTGGTAGCCGTCGAACACCTGGTCCCAGTCCACTGGCTCGCCGGAGACGACGGACACCCACCGGTCGGCGTGCTCGGGCTTGGTCAGGATCTCGAACATGTGGTAGCAGGGGCCGAACCCGAGCCGCTCCAGCGCGGCCTTCATCGAGCTGGTTCCGGTACGCGGGAACCCCGCGCCGATCACTTTCAGCATTGCCGTGCCTCCCGTTTCCAGCGGCTGACGCGCGCCTCTGGCTGAGAGTAAAGGACTCGCCCACAGATCTCAACGCTTGTACATTTTTTCCTATTATGGCCGGGTCGGTGGCCGCTTGGGGCCGGGTCGGTCGGCGCTTGGAGCCGGGTCGGTGGGCGCTTGGGGCTGGGTCGGTGGGCGCTTGGGGCCGACTCGAGCGTCCGCTCGTGGCCGGGTCAGCGAGCGCCGACGGTCCCGTACCTGAGCAGGTCGAGCAGCCGCGCGGACTGGTCCGAGCCGGTCAGCGCTATCGCGTTGGCGAGGGTCATCAGCTCGCGGACGGTCAGGTCGGGGCGGACCTCGCCCGCGTCCTGCGCCCTGGTGAGCAGCGCCGACGCGGTGGCCAGCATCTTCTCGTGCCACTCGCCGAACAGCGCCGAGCCGTCGCGCGGGATGGCCAGCGCCAGGTCGCGCTTGCCGGCGACGTGCGCGACGAAGGCGCCCAGCCACTCGTGCAGCGCGTCGCCCGGCGAAGCGGCCGCCAGGAGGGCGTCGCCGCTCTCGCACAGCTCGGTCACCTCGTCGGCGTAGACGGCGATGATCAGGTCCTGGCGGGTGGGGAAGTGCCGGTACATCGTCGCGTTGCCGACCCCGGCGTGGCGGGCGACGTCGTCGAGCGGCACGTCGATGCCGCGCTCGGCGAACAGCGTCCTGGCCGCGACCAGGACCGCGTCGTGGTTGCGGCGCGCGTCCGCCCGCCTGGGGCGCTCAGCCGGCATACGGCTCAGCCTAGCCGCGCTGGAAGCGCCAGCGGGTTTGGCTGAAGTCGCCCTTGCGGAAGCCGAACGCCTTGGCCGGGGCCACCGCGAACACCAGGGCCCGGTCGCCGCCCGAGTTCAGGAAGGCGTCGTCGTCCACCGCGAAGCGCCAGTCGCTGCCGTACTTGTCCCCGTAGGCGTCGGCGAGCCGCTTGAGCCGGCCGGTGTCGGTGACCCGCTCCGCGACGCCTTCCACGACCACGTCGAGGCCCTCCTCCAGGGAGTTGGTGCCGGTCGTGAGCGTGCAGTGCTGGTTGGACTCCAGGTTGCGGGCCTTCTGCTCGCCCGCGCCGGTGCAGAAGTAGAGCGTGCCGTCCTGCCAGACGGCCAGCAGGGTCGTGACGTGCGGGCTGCCGTCGGGGCGGACGGTGGCCAGCCAGAATGTCTGGGCGCGTTCCAGGGCGTCGCGCGCCCGCGCCCATTCGGTCGCGGTGGCACCCTCGGCGCTGTATCTGGCGTCCAGTTCGGTGATCGGTTCCATGATGGCTTCTCCTCGATGGGCCTACCTGCGTACTGACCGCTCCGCAGGTGGAAACTCATCGGTGAGAGCCGGTGACTAGGCCGGCGTTCTGACGGGCAGGTCGTAGACCCGGCGCACGCTGCTGCCGAGCCTGCTCACGTCGGCCCCGTACACGTGCACCGACACCCCGACCTCGTCACTCACATTGATCACCTTGTGGATGTCGCCGGGCGGCGCGAACCCGCTGGCCTCGCCCGGCAGGTTGGCGGCCTGCCCGATCTCCAGCAGATGGTCCCCCATGTCCCGGTAGAGCGTCTCGTGTTCGATCCCGCTGATCACG
Organism: Nonomuraea sp. NPDC049158; assembly: GCF_040648335.1. Taxonomy (NCBI): domain Bacteria; kingdom Bacillati; phylum Actinomycetota; class Actinomycetes; order Streptosporangiales; family Streptosporangiaceae; genus Nonomuraea; species Nonomuraea sp. NPDC049158. The sequence goes on along the minus strand of NZ_JBEZDM010000035.1, from coordinate 84,535 downwards.
CCGAACGCGCACCACGACACGTGGTCGTGGATCACCGTGCACTGGCCCGGCCGCCATACGACCGACACGATCGAGAAGTCGTCACACGCGTACAGCGCCTGGGACACGTACGTATCAGGCGATCCCGCTCGTTCCTCCGCCGTGAGCAGGTCGAGCGTGGACAGCCGTGGGCGGAGCAGATCCGCCACCGCGAACGCGGTCTCCCGCGGGGCGAGACGGCGGGCGGTGATGTCGCCGATATCCGACACGAGGGCGTCGAGCCCCGGCCGAGTCAGGACCGTGTCCATGTTTGTCCTCCCTTTCTCTCCCTTCTTACGGTGCTACGTCGAGATCCATAGGTCCAACAGAAGTTTTGTGGCTCATCAATAGATATGGTTGATGAATGCTGGATGTCGTACGGCTCCGCGTCCTCGTCGCCGTCGCGCGTACGGGCTCGCTGACCGCCGCCGCCAAGGAGCTGCACTACTCGCAGCCGTCGGTCAGCCACCACCTCGCCCGGCTCGAAGCCGAGACCGGGGCCAAGCTCGTGCAGCGCGTCGGGCGCGGCATCCGGCTCACGGAGGCCGGCAAGCTGCTCACCGCGCGGGCCGACGACATCATCGGCCGCCTCGACGCCACCGCCGACGAGCTCGCCGCGCACGTGGGGCTGCGCTCGGGGCGGGCCCGGCTGGCCGCGTTCCCCTCCGCGCTGGGTACCTTCATCCCCAGGACGGCGACCCGGCTGGCGGGTTCGCATCCCGGGCTGCGGCTGCACCTCACGGAGACCGAGCCGCCGGAGGCGCTGCGGCTGCTGCGGAGTGGGCGGGTGGATGTGGCGGTGATGTTCCGCTATGACGACACCGCGCCGGAGGACCCGGGGATCCAGATGATCCACCTGCTCGACGACCCGAGCTATCTGGTGTCCTCCGGCGTCTCGGGGGATTTGGGGGCACACGCCGAAGACCCCTGGATCGCCGGGTGTGACCGGTGTCGTAGCCATCTGCTCGACATCTGCGCCAAGGCGGGGTTCGAGCCGCGGATCTCCTTCACCAGCGACGACATCGTGGCCGTACAAGCGCTGGTGGCGGCGGGCATGGGACTGACCGTGCTGCCCGGACTGGCACTCAGCGCGCACCGCCATCCGGACGTGCAGGTGGCCCCGATCCCGGGTTCGACCAGGCACGTGTACGCGGCGGTCTACGGCGACCCGCCCCACCCACCGGCCACCGAGGCGCTGCTGTCGGCCCTGGTTGAGAGCGTCTGACCCGTCGCGCCTTGGCGGCGGGGCGCACCCCTACGATTCGTCGCGGCGCGGGGCGGAATTCCGTTGACTGCGGTGAGGGGCGCACGCCTACCATGAGCGACATGCCGGATTTCGCGACGCTCGCTCTCTTCTGCGCGGCCACCCTCGCCCTCCTCCTGGTGCCGGGTCCCGCGGTTCTGTTCATCGTCACCAGAAGCGTCGCGCAAGGCAGATCGGCGGGCCTGGTCTCGGTGCTCGGCGTCCACGCGGGCTCCGTGGTGCACGTGGTGGCCGCGGCCCTGGGCATCAGCGCGCTGGTGGCCGCCTCCGCCACAGCGTTCACCGTGATCAAGTACGCGGGCGTCGCGTACCTCGTCTGGCTCGGGGTGCGCAAGCTGCTGAACCGGACCGCCACCTCGGCCGAGGACGCGGTGGAGGTCGAGGTGCACTCCAAGCGGCGGATGTTCTGGGAGGGCTTCGTGGTCAACGTGCTCAACCCCAAGACCGCCATCTTCTTCCTGGCGTTCCTGCCGCAGTTCACGGATCCGGCGGCGGGTCCGGTCGCGCCGCAGATCCTGGTGCTCGGGCTGCTCTGGATGGGGCTCGGGATGACCACGGACGGCACGTACGCGCTGCTCTCCTCGGCCCTGGCCGGCCGGGTCCGCCGCTCCACGCGGGCGCGCCGCCGCCTCGACATCGGCAGCGGCCTCGTCTACCTCGGCCTGGCCGCCCTACTCACGGGCGAGAAGGCGTAGCCACTGGCCCGCCGCTCACAGGCGAGAAGGCATAGACACTGGCCGCCCTGGTCGCGGGTGGGAAGAGATAGTAAGCGGGGCAATTTCCTGCCTGGGGGCGAGCCCTGATGGGATAATGGTGGGACCCTCGTCGGGGGACGACACATCGGGACGTAGCGACTAGGCGGGCCCCATGGACAGGCCACCGCACCGCCTCGGGGTCGAGCGCGTCGTCGAGGTCCACTCTCTGCCGAGCCTTCTGCGGCGCGCCCGCGAACCGCTGCCGCCCGACTGCCCTGACTGGCCGCTGCTGGTGCCGGAGCACGCCGTCGTACCCTTCCTGGGGCGCCACGAGGAGCTGGCGACGCTGCGCGGCTGGGCCGATTCCCCGGCGCCACTGTCGATCGCGGTGCTGACGGGCCGAGGTGGCACGGGTAAGACCCGGCTGGCGGGCGAACTGTGCACGGAGCTGGCCGAGCTCGGCTGGGACGCCGGTTTCCTCACCACCCCTCACCCCTGCGCCACCGGCCTCGACGTACTCCGCCCCATCCTCCTCGCCGTCGACCACCCGGAACCGTGGGCGGCGGGGATCGGCGAACTCATCGGGCATCTGGCCGGTCAGCGGCGCCGTCACCGGGTCAGAATCCTGCTACTCACCCGCGAGCCCGCCGACGGCGAGTGGTGGCGACGCCTGGTCGCGGGCGCCTCCCGTACGGAGCACCACGGCCCGGCCGCGCCTGGCGTGGGTGGCGTGCCCGACGTAAGCGGCGTGCCCGACGTAAGCGGCGTGCCTGGTGTTGGCGGTCTGCCGAAGGAGGTGAGTGAGCTGAGCAGCATTATCGTCCAGCTCGACCACCGTTCCCTGACGCGCGCCGAGCGGGTTGGGCACGCGGCGGCGGCTATGCGGGCGTTCGCGTCGCCTCGGGCGGTCCTGCCCGATCTCGACGATCCGGAGTACGGCGATCCGCTGCGCTTGCATCTGGCCGCCTTGATGCGGCTGCGGGGGGATGACGTCGAGGGCGGGGAGTTGCTGAGCCGGTTCCTGATGTACGAGCAGCAACAGTGGATGACGGTATGGCCCGAGGGACATGAGCCGGTGGACGCCCTGACGGCTCGGCAGGCGGTGGCCCTGGTCACGCTCACCACGCCTACCCGCCAAGAGCTGCGGGAACTGCTGTCGGCGGTGCCCGGGTCCCAGACGTACGACCGCAGTCTGGCCTTGGGCGACTGGCTGGTCCGCCTCTTCCCGGGGCGGGCTGGTCCGCAAGGGAGACTGGCGCCTCTGGGGCCGGAGGTCGTGGCTGAGCAGTTCCTGGCCGAGACCGAGGGGCTGGACGCGCTCGTGCTGGCCGTACACGACCATCCGGCCAGAACGGCCGGGCACCTCCTTCGGATGCTGGACGTCCTGCGGCGGTCGAGCGAGCAGCCTGCCGTACGGTCGGCGCTGCGGTCGCTGCTCACGGCCCGGCTCGACGGACTGCTGGAGGAAGCGGCGGCCGAGCCGTCCGCGCGGCTCGGCGACCAGATCGAAGCCGCACTCCGGCCGCTGCTGGGCGACACGGACGGGGACGTGGAACGCGGCATGCTGGTGCGGTGCCTGTGTGTCTACGCGCGGGCGTTGCTCGGGCGGCAACGGGCTGTGGAGGCTCTGGCGCAGGTCGAGCGGGCCGCCGATCTCTGCGACGAGCTGGACGAGCCGATCGGCGCGGCCATGACGTACGCGGTCCTGGGCGCGACGCTGGCCGCGCTCCACCGGCCGCACGACGCGCTGGAGGCCATCGCCTGGTCCCAGGCCGAAGCCGCCGCGCTCATGCGCCAGGACAGGCATGCCGACGCGGTGCGGCCGTTGGGTGAGGCGGTGGCGGCGCTGGAGCGCTTCGCGTCCGGCGATCCGGTCCTCATGGGGCATCTGGCCAACGGGATGCTCATGCTCGGCGACGCCCTGATCGAGGCGGGACGGGTGCTGGAGGCCAGCGTCGTGCTGCACCGAGGCACCCGGGTGATCGAGGACGACCTGCTCCGCGCCGTGGCCCAGACCCGGCTCGACTTCTGCCGGACCGAGCTGGGCCACCACGAGGAGGCGCGAGCCGCTGAACCCCGGGCTTACGAGCCGCCCGACTCCGCCTGCCGCCGAGCCCACCGATAGTCGGCCTTGCCCGCCGGTGACCGGACCATCTCGTCCACGAACACGTACGTACGAGGCACCTTGTACCCCGACAACCGCTGCCTGCAGTGCGCGTCCAGTTCGTCCGCCGTCACCGCCACTCCCTCGCGCGCCTCGACCACGGCCGCCACCCGGTTGCCCCACCGCTCGTCCGGTACCCCGGTCACCACCGCGTCGAAGACCGCGTCATGCCCCTTGAGCACCGCTTCCACCTCTTCGGGGAAGACCTTCTCCCCGCCGGTGTTGATGCACTGGGACCCGCGACCGAAGACGTTCACGGTGCCGTCGGCGTCGACGCTGGCCAGGTCGCCGGTCAGCAGCCATCGGGTGCCCTCGGCGTCCGTGACGACCGTGCGGGCGGTCTTCTCCGCGTCGTTGTAGTAGCCGAACGAGATCGGCCCCGACTTGGCCACCGTGCCCAGTTCCCCCGAGCCGGGCTCGACGGGTCGCAGCTTCTCGTCGAGCACGGCCAGGCCGGACGTGGCGTTCGGCTGGTAGCGCAGCCCCGCCTCGGGAGAGGAGCCCGCCACTCCGGAGGCGGTGTAGCCGGACTCCGTGGAGCCGAAGCTGTCGAGGATCATGACGTTGGGCAGGGCCGCCTGCAGCCGGTCGCGGACGGAACCGGTGAGGATGGCCCCGGTCGAGCTGAGCGCGATGAGCGAGGACATGTCGTAGTCGCCGCTCTCCATCGCTTCCGCCAGCGGCCGGGCCATGGCGTCGCCGGTGATGCTCAGCGTGGCCACCTTTTCGCGGGTGATCGCCCGCAGCACCGTGTCGGCGTCGAACCTGCGTACGTAGACCACGGTCGAGCCCATCCACCAGCTGACGAACGTGCCCATCTGCGCGGCGCCGTGCATCAGCGGCGCGGCGGCCATCATCACCATGGGCGGGTTCGCGGCGGCCGCCTGGTCGATCACCGCCTGCGGTGTCGGGAGTGGCGCGCCGTACGGGTTGCCGCCGCCGAAGGCCACGAACAGGTCCTCGACGTGCCACATCGCGCCCTTGGGCATGCCGGTCGTACCGCCGGTGTAGATGATGTAGACGTCCTGCGTGGATCGCGGTTCGAAGCCGCGCGTGGGCGCGCCGCGTTCCAGCGCCTCGGTGTACGGCACGGCGGTCGCGATGGACGGCCGGCCGCCGACCGAGATCAGGTGCTCCAGCAGGGGCGCCTCCCCCATGACCGCCGACACCCGCGGCTCGAACTCCACGTCGTAGATCAGCGCCCGGATGTCGGAGTCCTTGTAGAGGTAGAGGAGCTCGGCCTCCACGTAGCGGTAGTTGACGTTGATCGGCACCGCCCGGATCTTCAGCGCGGCGAGCATCCCGGCGACGTACTCGATGCTGTTGTACAGGTGCAGCCCGACGTGCTGGCCGGGCTTGACACCGAGATCCTGGAGGTAGTGGGCGATCCGGTTCGCCTCGGCGTCCAGCTCGGCGAAGGTGCGGCGCTCGTCGTCGCAGACGATGGCCGTCCGGTCGCCGACCGCGTCCGCGATCCCTTCGAACAGGTCGGCGTGGTTGAACTCCATCAGGGCTTCTCCCGTCCGACGATCCACATCGCGAAGAACTGGGCTCCCCCGCCGTACGCGTGGCCGAGCGCCAGCCGAGCGTCGTCCACCTGGTGCTCCCCCGCCATCCCGCGTACCTGGAGCGCGGCCTCGGCGAACCTGATCAGCCCCGACGCCCCGATCGGGTTGCTCGACAGCACGCCGCCGGAGGCGTTCCACGGGGTGTCGCCGTCGAGGGCGGTGGCGCCCGATTCGGTGAGTTTCCAGCCCTCGCCGTCGGCCGCGAAGCCCAGGTTCTCCAGCCACATCGGCTCGTACCAGGAGAAGGGGACGTACACCTCGGCCACGTCGATCTGGCGGCGCGGGTCGGTGACGCCCGCCTGCCGGTAGACGTCGGCCGCGCAGTCCTTGCCCGCCTGCGGGCTGACCGTGTCGCGGTCGGCGCGGAAGATCGGCTCGGAGCGCATGGCCGTGCCGTGCAGCCACGCGGGTGTGCCGGTGACCGCCGACTCCGCCGACAGGACCATGGCGCAGGCGCCGTCGCTGGACGGGCAGGTGTCCAGGTAGCGGATCGGCTCCCACAGCATCGGCGTCGACTCGACCATCTTCAGGTCGATGCCGGGGATCTTCAGGTGGGCGTAGGGGTTCTTGAGTGCGTTCAGGCGGTCCTTGACGGCCACCAGGTGGCCGATGTGCTCGGGCGCGCCGGTCCGGCGGATGTACTCCCTGATGTGCGGCGCGAAGTAGCCGCCGGCCCCGACCACCAGCGACGCGCTGAACGGCAGGTGGGTGGACAGCGCCCAGGTGGCGTTGGACTCCGACTGCTTCTCGAACGCCACGACCAGCACCCGGTCGTGCACCCCGCCCTGGATGAGGCTCGCGCCGACCAGCGCCGTGGAGCCGCCGACGCTGCCCGCCGTGTGCACGCGCATCATCGGTTTCCCGGCCGCGCCGAGCGCGTCGGCCAGGTACGCCTCGGGCATCATCACGCCCTCGAACAGGTCGGGCGCCTTGCCGACGACGACCGCGTCGATGTCCTTGAACGTCAGCCCGGCGTCCTCCAGAGCCCGGACGGCCGCCTCGCGCACCAGCCCGGCGATCGACACGTCCCCGCGCTTGGTCGTGTAGTGCGTCTGGCCGACGCCGATCACGGCACACCTGTTGCCCATTTTCATGCCTCCAGGACGGTCACAAGGTTGTGCTGCAGGCAGGGGCCGCCGGCGGCGTGGCCGACCGTGCGGGCGGCCGTGCCGTCGTGGATGCGCCGGGCCGCCTCGCCGATGCGGATGAGGCCGGTGGCCATGACCGGATTGGCGGCGAGCGGGCCGCCGGACGGGTTGATCACCGTGCCGTCGGGGAGCTCCAGCGCCCGGCGCAGGATCGGCTCCTCGTGGGCGAACTGCGTGTGCAGCTCCGCCACCTCGACGGGACCCTTGCCGACCCCCGCGGCACGTGCGGCATCGGCCGCGGAGACCGACAGGGCGAGATCCCGCATACCCAGGTAGTGCGGCTCGATGCGATGCGCGATGCCCCTGATGTAGGCGGGTTTGGCGCACAGCTCCCTGGCCAGGTCGCCGGCCGCCAGGACGATCGCCGCCGCGCCGTCGGTGATGGGGGCGACGTCCGACTTCCTGATCGGCTCGACCGCGTACTCCTCGCCGACGTCCTCGGGCAGGTCGAGCGCGTACGGGTTGCTCCGCCCGTCGGCTCGGCTGCGCCGGACGATCTCGTCGAGCTCCTTGCGTTCGGCGCCGGCCGCGCTGGCCTGGAGGGCGGCGAAGGAGAGCTGGTCGAGGCCGAGCGGCGCCAGATAGTACGGGTCCAGCTGGAGCGTCATGATCTCGCGCAGGTCGCCGAGTGACGACTTGCCGAAGCCGTACACCAGGGCGGAGTCGATGTCGCCGTGCTGCAGGCGTACCCACGCCTCGTACAGCGCCCAGGCCGCGTCCATCTCCACGTGGCTCTCGGAGATCGGCGGCCACGCGCCGAGCGCGTCGAGCGCGGAGACGAACGAGAACGGCGCGCCCGCGAGGTAGTCGCAGCTGCCGGAGCAGGTGAAGCCGAACCGCTTCAGCCCGGTCGACTCCTTGACCTCGTTGATGACGGGCAGGATGAGCTCGGGCTCGCTCAGGCCGCCGTCATGATCGGCGTGGCGGGTCTGGGCGAACGCGACGACGGCTACCTCACGCATCAGAGCTCCACATCCGGCTCGCCGGTGGGGGTGAACCATCGGACGTTGCGCATGGACTTCGTCCGCTCTCCCTCGGGCACCCATTCGGCCCTGACCCGCATGCCCTGCCGCACCTCGTGCGCCGGGACGCCGCCGACGAGGGCGATCATCGGGATGTCCGCCCCGTCGAGCAGGATGTAGGCGGAGACGAAGGGCACCTCGGGGGCGCGGGGGTCGGGCAGGTTGTTGATGGCGTACGTGGTGATCGTGCCGGTGTCGGGTAACTCCAGCTGGTCGGCGATCGGGCCACCGCAGGCCGGGCAGAAGACGCGGTACGGGACGTACACCTTCTCGCAGCTGGGACACCGGCCGCCGAGGAACACGCCGCGCTCGACGCCTTCCAGGAAGGTCAGCAGCGACCCGCCCACCTGCAACCGGTAGTCGGCCCGCACGGGGGACACGATCTTCGTGACCTCTGGCGCGAAGTAGGAGATGTCGGTGATGTGGCCGGTACGCTCGCTCCGCCAGACGGGCCAGACCCGGCTGCCGATCCGCAGCGCCTTGGCGTTGCCCGCGTCGACGGCGTGCACCAGCGCGGTGTCGGCGCCGTCGAGTTTGATCGTCGCCCAGGCGAACGGCCGGTCGAGCGGGTGGCTGTCGCGTGGCTCGTCCACCCATGCCCACGCGGTCACCGTCCCGGCGGGCCCGACCTCGACGAACTCCTCCGTGACGGCCTCGCCGCTGCCGGGGTCGTACTCCAGCGGAGGCACCAGCACCTTGCCCTCGGCGGTCCGCACGCCGACGATCCGGCCGCCGCGCAGCTCGGTCAGGAAGCGTCCGATCACCGGCCCGGTCGTGCGGGCGTATCCGCCGGGGAACTCCAGTACGTGCTCCGCCACCAGCGGTTCAGATGGCACGGTCGTGTCCCTCCCAGTAAGGTGCGCGGAGTTTGCGTTTGAGCAGCTTGCCGTTGGGCTCGCGGGGCATCTCTTCGATGAAGTCGATCGACCTGGGCCACTTCATCCTGGCCAGGCGGCCTTCCAGCGAGGCGAGGATCTCGGCCGCGAGCTCGGGGCCCGGCTCCGAACCCGGCGCGGGCTCGACGATGGCCTTGATCTGCTCGCCCCACTCCTCGTCCGGGATGCCGAACACCGCCACGTCCGCGACCTTGGGGTGGATCATGATCTCGTTCTCGATCTCGGCGGGGTAGATGTTCGCCCCGCCCGAGATGATCATGTCGGCCTTGCGGTCGCACAGGAAGAGGAAGCCGTCCTCGTCCAGGTAGCCGATGTCGCCGACGGTGAAGTAGTCCTTGAGCTGGTTCTCGGCGGTCTTGGCGGGGTCGCCCTTGTACTCGAACCGGGCGCCGAGCATCTTCATGTAGATCGTGCCGGGGGTTCCGGTCGGCTGGGGTTCGCCCGCGTCGTCCACGATGAGCAGCTCGCTGATCGGCCAGGCCGAGCCGACCGTTCCCGGGTGCGCCTTCCAGCCCTCGGGCGTGGCCAGGGTGCCGCCGCCCTCGGTGGCCGCGTAGTACTCGTAGACGCAGTCGCCCCACCACTCGAACATCGCCCACTTCACCGGCACCGGGCAGGGGGCGGCCGCGTGGATCATCCACTTGAGCGAGGACAGGTCGTACTTGTGGCGGGTCTCCTCGGGCAGTGCGAGGAGGCGCTTGAAGTGGGTGGGCACCATGTGCGAGTTCGTGACCTGGTACTTCTCGCAGAGGCGGAGCATCTCCTCGGCGTCCCACTTGTCCATGTAGACGAGCGTGTGGCCCATGTGCAGCGCCGTGCCGCCGAACTGGGTGACGGCGGTGTGGTAGTTCGGCGAGGTGATCAGGTGCGCGTTCGGCCGGCCCCGCGTGATGCCGAACAGGCCCGGCAGGAACGACAGCATCTCGGCGGCGTCGTCGGGGTCGAGCCCGTTCAGTGGCCGCCGGACGCCCTTGGGCTTGCCGGTCGTGCCCGAGGTGTAGTGCATGGTCAGCCCGGCCGTACGGTCGGGAGGCGCGGTGTCCGGCTGTCCGTCGGTCAGCTCACTGATCCGCCGGAACCCCGAAATATCGCCATCCTCAACGGCGAAGCGCCGCTCAGGCGCGATGGCCTCGGCGCCTCTCGCTCCTTCGGCCGCGTACCTGGGGTGTACGAAGAACGCCTGGGCCTCGCTGTCGGCCACGATGTAGGCGATCTCAGGCCCGGTCAGGTGCCAGTTGATCGGCGTGTAGTACCAGCCGGCCTGTAACGCGGCCAGGTAGAGGACGAGCCCGTCCACGCCGTTCGGCACCAGGCCGCAGACGCCGTCTCCGGGCTTCAGCCCGAGCTCGCGCAGGCCGTGCACCAGCTGGTTCGACCGGGCGAGGAGGTCGCCCGCGCGGTGCTCCGTACCGTCTGGGTCCACGCACGCGATCCAGTCCGGATCCGCCTGCGCCAGTCTCCAGAAACCGAGCGTGCCCATCGAAACTCCTCTTCAGGTGGTCCGAGGCCCCGATAAACAAGAACTTGTTCTCGTTTTGCCTGGGCAGCGTATCCCGGCGCCGGAGTCGTAGCAAGCGCTTGATCGAGGTCGTGCCGCCATCATCGTCCGCGGGCCCGTCACAGGGTAGGATCACTGCCAAACAAGCGCTTGATTCGTTACCTGGAGGCGTCCGTGGAGATCCTGCCGATCAGCACCCCCCACTGCCGGGTCGAACGCGACGGCCACGTCGTCATCGTCACCATGAACCGGCCGGAGGCGCGTAACGCGCTCTCCTCCGACATGCTGATCGGCCTGGCCTCGGCCTGGGCGTACGTGTCGGCCGAGCCGGAGGTCAGGGCCGCCATCCTCACGGGCGCGGAGGGCACCTTCTGCGCCGGCGCCGACCTCAAGGCCATGGGACAGCCCTCGACGGACGCCGACGTCCAGGCGCGCGCCGCCCAGATCCCCAACTTCCACTGGAAGGGTCTGCTCCGCGAGGACCTGCCGACCAAGCCGATCGTCTCGGCCGTCGAGGGCTACGCGGTGGCGGGCGGCACCGAACTGCTGGTCGGCACCGACCTGCGGGTGGTGGCCGAGTCGGCCACACTCGGCCTGTTCGAGGCCAAGCGGGCGCTGTTCCCGATGGGCGGCAGCGCGATCCGCCTGCCCCGGCAGATCCCGTACTGCCACGCCATGGACCTGTTGCTCACCGGCCGCTCCATCACGGCGGCCGAGGCCCTGTCCATGGGCCTGGTCAACCGCGTCGTACCGGACGGGCAGGCGCTGGCGGTGGCGCGGGAGATCGCGGACGACATCGCCGCCTCGGGCCCGCTCGCGGTGCAGGCGATCCTGCGCACGTACCGGGACACGCTCGGCATGCCGGAGCCGGAGGCCCTCAAGGTCTCGGACGAGATCGGCTGGCCGGTCATCGGCTCCCAGGACGCCCGCGAGGGTGCCCGGGCCTTCAAGGAGAAGCGCGCGGCCGTCTACAAGGGCCATTGACCGCGTAGCCCCATGAGCTACACGGAGCTACACTAGGCCTTATGAAGGTCATCACCCAACGGGAGTTCCGCAACAACTCCGCCGCCGTCATGGATCAAGTGGAGTCGGGTGAGGTGTTCCACATCACCCGAAACGGCGTCGAGGTGGCAGAGCTACGGCCGCTGCCCCGCAAGCGTCGCCTGAGCACAGCGGAACTCGTGGCCAAATACCGAAGGCTTCCCCGCGTGGACTACGCCGAAATGCGCAGGGAGGCCGACGAGTTCTTCGGCAGCGATGACCGCATCGACGATGACCCCTGGGAGCGGCGCCGTGCATGAGCGCCACTCTCGCGGGGTGATCGATACGTGCGTCTACATCGACCTCGATGAGCTCTCGTTGGGCGACCTGCCAGACTTTGTCGACATCACGTCAATCACGCTGGCCGAGCTTCATCAGGGCGTGGCGATGGCGAAGAACGAGGCAGTCCGGGCCGCCCGCATGGAAAGACTAGGGGCGGCCGTCGTCGATTTCGAGCCCCTGCCCTTCGACGCGGACGCGGCAGCCCGCTACGGCACTCTCGTCGCATTGACGATCAACGCGAAGCGCGATCCCCGGTCACGACGGATGGACCTGATGATCGCCGCTATCGCGTCGAGCCGGGGACTGCCGCTCTACACCCGCAACACAGATGACTTCGTGGGGCTCGAAAGCCTGGTGACCATCGTCCCCGTCTGACGACAGGTCAGTCGCCGGTGATGCGGCCCAGCCGTTCCGTGGCCTCCGCGTACTCCTCCATCATCGAGTACATGACGTCCCGCGTGGAGCGGACCTGGTTGGTGATGCCGATGATCTGGCCCGCCGGGAAGGTGGCCAGTTCGGCGGCGTCCGAACGGCCGATGCGGCGCAGCGCGTCCGATACCAGCATGAACTGCAGGGGCATCGGCAGCGTTCCCGGCGACTCCTGCGACTCCCAGGCGTCCGTCCACTCGTTCTTGAGCAGCCGGGCCGGCTTGCCCGTCCAGCTGCGGGAGCGGACGGTGTCGCGGGAGGTGGCCTCCAGGATGCGCTTCTTGGCCATCTCGGGAGTGTCGGCCTCCTCGACCGTGAGCCAGAGCGAGCCGGTCCAGACGCCCTCGGCGCCCAGGGCCATGCCGGCGGCCATCTGACGGCCGTTGCCGATGCCGCCCGCCGCCAGGACCGGTACGTCCACCGCGTCCACCACCTGAGGGATCAGGACCATGGTGGAGATCTCGCCGGTATGCCCGCCGGCCTCCGTACCCTGCGCCACCACCACGTCCACGCCCACCTCCACCTGCTTGAGCGCGTGACGCGGGGTGGAGGCGAGGGCGGCGACCTTGACGCCGTGGGAGTGGGCGAGCTCGACCACGTCCGCGGGCGGCGGGCCGAGCGCGTTGGCCAGCAGCGCGATGGGGTGCCGCAGCGCCGTCTCCACCTGCGGGCGGGCGGTGACGTCGGTCCAGCCGAGCAGCACCTTGCCCGCGTCGGCGTCCGAGGACAGGGGCGGCACGCCGTGGGCGGCCAGGAGGTTCTCGACGAACTGCCGGTGGCCCGCCGGGACCATCGTCTGCAGGCGGCCCACCAGCTCCTCGGGCGCGAAGTCGGCGCCCTCGTAGGAGGCGGGCATGACCACGTCGACGCCGTACGGGTGGCCGTCGACGTGGTCGTCGATCCACTTGAGCTCCATTTCAAGCTCTTCTGGGGTGAAGTAGAGGGCACCGAGAACGCCCATCCCGCCGGCCCGGCTGACCGCGGCGACCACGTCGCGGCAGTGGCTGAAGGCGAAGATCGGGAGCTCGATTCCGAACATGTCCGTGACACGGGTCCGCATGGGCCGACAATACGACCGGCGGCGAAGAAACTGCAACGTGTTCTAGTACTAGAACTTTTCGTCGGTCGGACAAATAACCACACAAACGGACAGGGCGCCCGGAACGAGTCACGGGCGCCCTGTGCCAGCCGTACGAGTTACTCGCCTTCGCGGCGACGGCGGCCGAGGAGGACCGCGACGGCCAGCGCGAGCAGGCCGAGCACGAGCAGGACGATCGGGATCGTGGTCTTCAGGAGCGTGATCTGGTTCTTGGCGTCACTGGCCGTGCGCACCATCTCGGTGATGGTCTGCGGGGTGAACGAGGCCGTGGCGACCAGGGCCTTGGCGCGCTCGACGCCGTCCTGGGTCTTGAGCGTCTCGTTGCGGCGCACTTCCTCCTTGACCGGGGCGCCGCTGTTGGGCTCGACCCAGTAGGTGTCGGTGCCCTCGTACCAGCGGTCGAGCTGGATGTCGCCCGACTGGGTCACGCCGAAGAGCGAGCCGGGGGCGGTCAGCGTGGCGACCTTCGTGGACGGGACGACCTGCTGGAACTTGTACACCGGCAGCCCGTTGACGGTGTCCTCACCGACGAAGGTCGTGTCGAACGCCTTCTTGGCCGTCTGGTTGAAGACCTTGTACGTCTTCTTCTCCACGCCGAACGGGAACAGGTAGATCTGCCCCTCCAGCTTCACCGGCTCCTTGTTGACGCTGACCCCGCAGCAGTTGACGCCCACGCCGGTGCGCCGGTCGAAGGCGCTGCGCCGCTCCGAGAGGCTGATCTGCGGCTTGCTGTTGGTGACGTCGTCCACCACGGTGAACTCGTCCCAGACCACCCGGTTGTCCGTGGCCTCTTTGACGTCGCCGCGGGTGGTGACGAGCATGCTGAGGTCCGCGGTCAGCACCTTGCCGTCGGCGATGGAGAAGTATTGGGCTCCCGGGGCCTGCAGCTTGGTGACGCTGTACTGGGCCGCCGGGGCTGCGATGATCTTGTCCGCCGCCCAGAAGCGGACCATCCCCGCCAGGACGACCAGGAACGCGCCGACGGCGACGAGAATGAGTACAGGTGTGCGTCGCATTCTGGGATCCTCCTGGCGGTCGAGGGATACGAAGGCCCGTTACTTGTCCCCCCGGACAACAGATCGCGGGCGTGATCAACCCGCGACATGATCGCTACTGGAAAGTAGCATTCGATCACAGATCGCTGCAGCTACATCCGCATAACGAATCGGAACAGGTTCTACGATGAGGCCGGTCCAAGCGGGATGTTATCGCGACTGTCCCGCAGCGGTATCGCCTCCGCCAGAGCTTCGTTCTATTGTGGGAGCCCGTCAAGCATCCGGGAGCCGCGAGTATGCGCGCCGATCTGGCCAGATCCATCCGCCTCTTCCGCGCGTTCAGGTCCGAGCAGACCACGCCGAGCGACTACTACACCACGCTCGCCGCCGACACCGCCGCGCAGCTGCGGCATTACGTCGCGTTGAGCGGCAAGACGGTGCTCGACGTGGGAGGCGGTCCTGGATACTTCGCCGACGCCTTCAGGCGTGACGGCGCACGGTGCCTGTGCGTGGACGTCGACGCCGGCGAGCTGGCCGGACAGGGCGCGCCCAGCGGCGGGGTGCTCGGCAGCGCGCTCGACCTGCCGCTGGCCGACGCCTCCTTCGACGTCTGCTTCTCGTCCAACGTCCTGGAACACGTTCCAGACCCGTGGCGGATGGCGGCCGAGATGACCCGCGTCACCCGGCCCGGCGGCCTGATCTTCCTCGCGTACACGAACTGGCTCTCCCCCTGGGGCGGCCACGAGACCTCGCCCTGGCACTACCTGGGGGGCGACCGGGCCGCCCGGAAATATGAGGAAAAAAACGGGAAGCCGCCCAAAAATCGTTACGGCCAGAGCCTCTATCCGGTCTCGGTGGCCGACGGGCTGCGCTGGGCGCGGACCCGTACGGACGCCGATCTGGTCGACGTGCTGCCCCGCTACCTGCCCTGGTGGTGGCGGCCGATGCTGAAGGTGCCGATCGTCAGGGAGTTCGCCACGTGGAATCTGGTCCTCGTGCTCAGGAAGCGCCCATGAGTGCCTCGCAGACGCCCGCAAGCCCTCCGCACGCCCCCACGAGCCCGCCGGAAGCGCCCGTGAAGGACCCGCTGGCGGGCAGGGACGCCGCACTCGACGGCATCCGCGCCCTGGCCGCGCTCGGCGTCTGGGTGCTGCACGTCGGCGGCAACACCGGCATCATGTACCGCGAGGGCATGTTCGCCTGGATGACCACCCGACTGGGCATCGCCGTGCCGATCTTCTTCCTGCTGTCGGGCCTGCTGCTCTACCGCCCGTGGGCCCGCGCGGTCATCGAGGACACGCCGGGCCCCAGGACGGGACGCTACCTGTGGCGCCGCCTGGTCCGTGTCATGCCCGCCTACTGGCTGGTCACGGCGCTGGCCCTGTGGGCGTGGAGCTCGCTCGACTGGACCGGCTGGGTGAAGTGGCTGTTCCTGCTGCAGAACTACACCGAGCAGAACCGCGCCCCCGACGGCCTCTACCAGATGTGGACGATGCCGATCGAGATGGCGTTCTACCTGCTGCTGCCGGTGCTCGCCTGGGTCCTGAACGTCTGGGCCCTGCACGCCTGGGCGCGCGGCGGCAACCGGCCGGTGCGGCTGCTCGCGGGCATCGCGGTGCTGCCGGTGGTCTCGCTGGCCAGCGTGGTCGTCTCGCACGTCTTCGACCAGCCGCAGCTGGCGCTCTGGCTGCCGCATCACCTGATCTACTTCGCCGCCGGCATGACCATGGCCGTCCTGTCGGTGTGGATCAAGCAGAGCCAGGTCGTGGACGCGCTCGCGCCGCAGCTGCTGGTGCTGGCGCTGCTGCTGTACGCGGTGCTGAGCACCGAGCTGGCCGGGCCGCGCACGCTCACCCTGCCCACGCTGTCGCAGTCGCTCTGGCGGATGATCCTGGAGACGTCGGTGGCCGTCCTGGTGGTCGCGCCGTTCGCGCTCGCCTCCAGGCACGACTCACTGAGGCACCGCGTGCTGGGCAACCCGGTCATGGCGTACCTGGGCCGCATCTCCTACAGCTTCTTCCTGTGGCACGCCCCGGTGATCACCCTGTACTACAAGATCACCGGCGACCAGCCGTTCACCGGTGACTTCGTCAAGGTCGCGATCCTGACCTTCATCGCCTCGCTCCTGATCAGCGCCACCAGCTACCACCTGGTCGAGGAGAGCGCGCTCAGGCTGGCCGGGCGCCGGCCAGCTCCTGTTCCGCCGCCACCGCCGGCTCCGGCTCAGCCGCCGGCGGTTCCGGCTCCGTGACCAGCTGCCCGAAGAGCACGCCCATGGCCGCGCAGGCGATGAGCTGAGGCACCTGGTCCATCAGCAGCCCGACGTCCACCCCGTAGTCGCGCAGCGCCATGGCCGCCGCCAGCGCCGCCGTGGCCCCGCCGAACAGCCAACCGGCCACCCAGTGCACGGCCACCGCCCGCCGTACGCGCAGCAGCAGCACCGCCACGACGGCGGCCAGGACCGCGAGCATGCCGGGCCAGTCCGCCACCCAGCCGCCGAACGCCAGCCCCAGCACGATCACGTACGGCACCCGCCAACGCGACAGCCGCGACTCGGCGGCGCTCGCGGTCGCCATGACGTGTTCGGGACGCGGCCCGCGCAGCGCCAGGGCGAGCAGCGTGAGCAGGGCGATCCCGGCCAGCCCCACGGCGAGCGCGAGCCAGTAGGGCCGGTCGGGCAGGTACTCCATGCGCACGGTCCCCGCCGTGCCGGCGGGCAGCTCCCAGGCCTGCTTCCAGCCGTCGATCCGGACCGGCCGCAGCGCCTTGCCGTCGAGCTCGGCGCGCCAGCCCGCGTTGAAGTTCTCGTTGACGACGAGGAAGGCGTCCTTCGGCGCCGTCACCCGCGCCTCGCGCACCGACGACGACCACGTAGCCGGGACGGCCGCGCCCTCCACGGCCGGCGGCCCGGCGGGGAGCGCGCCGATCACCAGGTTCTCCACCGCGAACGGGTCCCAGCCGGCCGCCCTGACCCGGTTGTCGCCGGCCGCCAGCGCGGCCTTGGAACAGCCGGTGAACTTCACCGGCCGCTGTTCGAGCAGGTCGGCGAAGGTGCCGCTCACCTTGGTCGCCACGCTCGCGCCGTTGACCTGCAGCTGCGGCCCCTGCCCGCAGGGCAGCCGGAACGGCACGCCCTCCGGCCTGCCGGCCGCCGCGACGCCGGGGATCACCAGCTCGGTGACCTGCAGCCGCTTGGAGGCGGGATAGAAGCGCAGCTTGAGCCGGGTCGTGGTGAGGGGCTTGAACGTCAGGTAGCCGTTGGCGTCCACCCGGCCGCTGCGGACGGCGCCCTTGTCACCGGTCACGGCCACGTCGAGCGGCTGCTTGTCACCGCCGGGCCGGGCGATCTGGATCCGCGACAGGACGCGCTTGGCCCGCCAGCCGAGCGTGAGCGTGGGCTCGGGGTCGTCGGCGGCCGGGAGCCAGGTGGTGGCCGCGTCGGCGTCGAAAGCCGATCTCGGCGCGGCCACCGTGTCCTTGGTCGCCTGCGACGAGCCGGTCACCGTGGTCAGGTCCCCGCCCAGCCGGGTGAAGCGGTCGACGAGCTTGGCGTCACGCAGGACGGCGGAACCGCGTACCGCGACCTTCCGCCCCTCCTTAACGGTAAAAGTCCGGTCGAATCCGGCGCCTTCTTCGCCCGGTCTGGCCAGCAGCGGGTTGCAGATCCAGCGGCTCTGGTTCCGCATGCACCAGGGGCGGGAGTCGAGCCCCCGGTCCATGACGAAGGCGTCGCCGCCCTCGCCGGGCAGCCGGATCGTCCGGCCCGGCAGGATGCCGGGGATCGTGAGCTCGGTGATGCCCACCCGCTGCACGAAGCTCCAGTTCCGGTTGTACGTGGCCAGGATCTTGACGCGCAGCCAGCTGGTCGCGCCGGGCGGGACGCGCAGCCACTGCGGGCTGTTGGTCTGTTGGACGTCCTGCTCGATCCGGCCGCCCTCGCTCTCCACGGCCACGCGCCTGACCGACTGCCCGAGCAGCACGTTGTTGGTGAACGTCGCCTGGAAGCGGGGGATCACCCGCGGGTTGGGCAGGTCCACGCGCAGCCACTCGCCCTGGGGCCGGTGCCAGCCGCCGCTCTCCCAGCCGGTCTCGTAGTCGCCGTCCATGGCGGCCCACGGGCTGCGCCCCGTGGCGCTGAGGCCGGGCACCGCCTCGGCGTCGGCCACCGAGGAGGAGGCGGTGATGCTGGAGATGCCGTCGTACTCGGCGGTGGCGGTGTCGCGCAACCAGCCGTTCTCGAGCAGGTCGAGCGTCTTGACCCCGGAGAAGTCGTCGCGTCTGTCGGCCGTCAGCGTGGGCGTCCAGTTCGACCGGATCTCACCGAACTGCCGCTCGCGTAGCCGCAGCGCGTCGCTGGCCACGACCGGCGCCTCGCGCTTGCCCGCGTCGTCGTTCACCAGCACGGGACCGTCGCCGAGCAGCCCGAGATCGCCCATCGCGAGCAGCGAGTCCGGGCCGCCGCGCACCTGTACGGCGTCGCCCGCCGACTGCACGCTGAGCAGGTCGGAGCTGCCCGACACCTCGTAGATCTCCAGCGCGGGGAACGGCCAGTCCACCGACTCGATCACGTCGTCCGTGACGGTGTCGCCGACCTCCCCGCCGAACGAGCGCACCTTCGTGATGCCCGGCGACTCGCGCAGCGCCTCGTAGACCCTGGACGGCCAGGCGCCCTGGAGGTTCGCCCGCATCAGGTCGTTCCTGACGACCAGGTAGCGCACGCCCATCCTGCGCAGCACGTCGGTCAGCCCCGCCGAGCCGTAGCCGGCCGTGAGCCGCTGGTCGATGACGTCCAGCAGCCGGGTCAGGCCCACCGAGCCGGCCGCCGCGACCTGCCGGGTGGTCCAGCGGGCGGCGAACAGCGGCTGCATGGGATCGTCCATCGGCCGGCCCCAGAGGTATTCGCCGAACTTGGCGCCGGGCACGACCAGCACGCCGTCGTCTCCGGCGTTCTCGTTCACCCAGGCGGCCGCCTGCTTCCAGTAGAGCGGCACCTCCTTGAAGTCGCCGGGAGCGCTCAGTCCCTGGTTGAAGACGGGGAGCACGAGTCCGGCCAAGGCCACCAGGGCCACCGAGCGCAGCCGCAGCCGGGCCCCGGCCAGCAGGTGCGCCAGGCCGAAGGCGAGCGGCAGCCGTACGAGCGGATCGAACTTCCGCAGGTTGCGCAGCGGCGCGAGCGGCCCGTCCAGCAGCCAGCGGACCGGCTCGGCGACCACCGGCTCCAGCGCGCTCACGTGCCCGGCGACCAGCGCGGCCACGCCCACGACGAACAGCACGAGCAGGAAGCCCTTCGCGGGCAGGTCGCGCCGGGCCAGCCCGGCCAGGCCGAGCGCGGCCAGCAGGCCGGTGATCGCGACCAGCACGGCGGAGGTGGCGATCGCGTAGCCGGCCGGCTGGTCGGTGACGCCGCCGACGGTCAGGTAGCGCACCCAGTCGGAGGCGCCGCGCAGCACGTTCGTCAGCGAGGTGACCTGTGTGGTCGTCGAGGCCGTCTCGGTATAGGGCAGGAAGGAGAAGGCGTAGCGGCCCACGAGCAGCAGCGGCAGCCACCAGAACAGGGTGGCCACGGCGACCGCGCCCGTCCACCAGCCGAGCATCCGCCAGCGGGGCACCGGGGCGGGCCGGGTCAGGATGTAGAGCACCGGGGCGATGAGCACGGCCAGCACCGCGACCGCGTTCACGCCGCCGCACAGCGCCACGGCCAGCCCCGACCTGACCGCCGCCCTGGCCCGCTGGCCCGTCTCCGAGGCGGTGAGCAGCGGGATCAGGATCCACGGCAGCATGGCGGCGGGCAGCCACTCGATCGAGATCTCGCCGATGATCGACAGCGTGCGCGGCGCCAGCGCGTACGCCAGCGCGGCGACGATCCGGGTGCCCGGCGTGCCGACGCCGAGCTGCCTGCCCAGCCGCTCCACGCCGAGGAAGGCCACGCACAGCAGCACCGTCATCCAGAGCCGCTGGGTCACCCAGGGCGCCAGGTTGACCAGGTCGCCGAGGGCGAAGAAGGGGCCCATCGGGAACAGGTAGCCGGCCACCTGGTTCTGCAGCTGGCCGAAGTGCTGCGGGTCCCACAGGTGGGCGGCGCGCTCCAGCCAGCCGATCGGGTTGAGCGCCAGGTCGAGCTTGGTGTCGGAGATGACGCTGCCCGGCTTGGTGGTGAACGTCAGCACGGCGAAGCCCAGGCAGCACAGCGCCAGCCAGAGCCTGTGCCGGACCCTGTCGATCACGGCTCCTCCCAGCCGGGTCCCGTCGTACGGCCGTGCACCAGCGCGGCCAGCCGTTCCGCGCTCCGGTCCCAGCAAAACTTCCCCGCCCATTCCCGACATTTCATGCGATAGGTGTCGTTGAGTTCGTCGAGGGCCGCGGCGATGCCCTTGGCCAGGCCGGTGCTGCCGACGCCCTCGGGCACCAGCCAGCCCGTCTCGCCGTGGCGTACCGCGTCCCTGAGGCCGTCCACGTCGTACGCGACGGTCGGCACCCCGAGCGCGGCGGCCTCCAGCACGCACAGCCCCCAGCCCTCGCCCTGCGAGGCGTTGACCTGCAGCCAGGCGGCGGCGATCAGCCGCTCCTTCTCGTCCTCGGGCAGGTAGCCGTGCATGGTGACGCCCTCCGGGAGCCGGGCGCGCAGCCGCGCCTCCTCCGGGCCCCTGCCGATCACGTCCACGGTGAGGTCCGGCCACTGCTTCCTGAGCTGATTCACCGCGTCGAGCAGCAGGTCGACGCGCTTGTGCGCGACCAGCCTGCCGACGCAGACCAGCCGCGGTGTCCGGCTTCGGGGGAAGTCTCCGTCAGTGGAGACGTTCACCCCGTTGGGCACGATGTGGATGGGGCCGACCCAGCCGAGCCGCTCGCGCATGGCGCTCACGGTCGAGGGCGAGACGGCCACGCTGTCGCGCCCCTTGTACGTCCACCGCGACGCGGGCCCCTCCAGGAACCGCCCGAACACCGCCAGCCACCGGGGCAGGTGCACGTCGAACTGCCGGTCGTGCACGTGATGGACGACGCACATGACCTTGGTACGGCGAGGCAGCACCAGCGGCGTGAAGAACGGGATGCCGTTCTGGCAGTCGAGCACCGCGTCGAACACGCGACGGCGGAGCACCAGCCAGACCAGGACCAGGGGGTAGACGGTGAAGGGCCCGCCCATGCGGGCCAGCCGTACCCCCTCGACGGTCTCCTTCCTGCGCTGGCCCGGCGCCCGCGCCGTGACGAAGCACACCTGGTCGCCGGCCCGCGCGAAGCGGCGGGCCATCTCCCAGGCATACGTCTCGGCGCCACCGGCGGCCGGGTGCCACGGATCACGCCAGTTGACGACGGCGACGTTCACGGAGATCCGACGGGGTCGAGCGGCTGCTCCCACCTCGGAGTGACACCGGGGCTCGGCACGGCGCGCAGCCGGAGCCAGATCCGGCCCAGCTCCAGCAGGATGCCGAGGCTGTGTCTGGCCGGGGAGAAGCGGGAGCCGGGCATGTCCCGCCAGTTGACGGGGATCTCCAGCACCGTCGAGCCGAACGCGACGCAGCGGGCCAGCAGCTCGACGTCGAAGGCGAAGCCGTAGGTACGCAGCCCGTCGACGGCCTCGCGGACCAGCGCGCCGTCGAAGAACTTGAAGCCGCACTGGGTGTCGCTCACCCCGCGTACCAGCACGCGGGCCAGCGCGCGGAAGCCGACGGCGCCCAGCTCGCGCACCCGGCTGTGCCGGTTCTCGACGTCGGAGAAGGCGTGCGCCCGCGAGCCCACGACCACGCGCTCACCGGAGAGCAGCAGGCCGAACGCGACATCGATGGCGGCCAGGTCGGTGGCCATGTCGGCGTCGCAGAACCCCACGAAGGGAGCGCTGGTGTCGAGCAACCCCGCGCGGACGGCGGCACCCTTGCCGGGAGTCGCGCACTCGACGAGCCGAACCGGAACCGGCCCCCGCGGCCAGGTCCTGACGATCTCAGCGGTGCTGTCCGTGCTGTTGTTGTCGACGACGATGACAGCGGTCGGGAACGGCATGCGGGCAAGCTTCGCGCACAGCTGCAGGAGCCCCCCCGGGAGTCGAAGTTCCTCGTTGAAGGCGGGAACGACGATCTCGAGCAGTGGTGGTCGGCTCGTCCTCTCGTCCCCTTGGGGGGAGGGCGGCATAACGGCTCGGACTACCGGTCGCCGTAGTTGTAGAGCGGGCGGTTGACGGGCGTCGCGGTGGCCCCGGTGAAGGACACGGTGGTGACCGTCGCGACGAGCGCGGCGACGGCGACACCGATGATCGCTGCTAAGAGGATCTTGATCACGGGGGGTTCCTCCTCGAGCGGATGATGAGCGGGCGTCCCAAACTTAGAACCAATTCTTGCTACTCGGAAGTAGCTCTACGAAATCTTAATAAATACGCTGATCAGCGGACCTAGTGTTGTAAAAAACGTACAAACCGGCGGCCGGTTCGGTACAGTTTCAGCTCATCTGTGTCCACGAGCAGGCTCGCTCCGCTGAGCCAGCCCGCGAACCGCTGCCGCTCCTCGGGTGTCCCCGCGTCGACCACGATGTACCGGAAGCCCGCTGCGGCCAGGTCTGGCGAGGGTGTTACTAGTACGCGTTCTAGCTCGCGCACCCTCTTGTCCTCAGGCTGGACGACCATGTTACCGACGCGTACCGAGTCGTTGGCGACCACCTCACGCCCCGGCACGGCGAAGTAGCGCTGGGCCGGGTCGAGCACCGCCCGGTCCCCGTTCCACGGGAATCTCCGGTAGGACTCGAAGGGCAGCACCAGCACGTCTCCCGGCTCCGGATCGCGCCGCATCACCTCACGGGCCTGGCTCCAGCTCTCCGGATAGCTCACGGCCCGCAGCGCCCCCGCGCCGCCCCAGGCCAGGGTCGGCAGCACGGCCACGGGCACGAGCACCATGAGGCCCGCCCACCGTCCGGCCTTCCCCGCCTCTTTTGGCAGCGCCTTCGGCGCCTCCCGTGTCAGGGCTTCTCTTGTCAGGGCGCCCAGGCCGACCGCGGCCAGCAGGGCCAGCGGCGCCACGAACTGCTGGGCATCCCTGAACACCGCGAACCCGCCCCACACCCCGACCAGCCACCTGAACACCGCCCGCCCCGGCTCGGTCACCCCCAGGCAGGCGATCCCGAACCCGATGGCCGCCGCCGCGCCCAGCCCCCTCGGCCGATCCTTCATCAGGACGAACCCCACGATCCCCGCCACGGCCAGCGCCAACCGGGCCACCGAACCCACGGCGGTCTCGTACCCGGCCGGGACGGCATTGGCGTTCCAGATCCCGCCCAGCGCCAGCAGGCTGCCCACCGCCCCGAACGGCCCGTCCGCCCGGGCCGCGAACGCGTCCACGCCCACCGGATCCCCGCTCAGCCCGCCCGGCCGCAGCAGCGCGAGCAGCAGCCACGGCAGGCTGACGGCCAGCAGTACCGCGCCCACCCGGACCCGCCGGCCCGCGACGGGCAGCGCCGTGAGGGCCGTGACGGTCATGGCCGCGAACCCGCCGACGGCGGCGGGCAGCACGGCGAGCAGCAGTCCGCGCCGGGCGAGGACCGCGCGCACCACCCACGGCAGCCCCGCGTACCCCAGCAGCAAGGCCCACTGCCCCATCAGCAGCCGCTCGGCCACATACGGGTTCCACACGTAGTACGCCCCGGCAACCAGCCGAGCCCCGAGGAGACCCGCGGGCACGAGCAACGCGGCACCCGAGCAGCCCAGCACGAAGATCCCCAGCAGGATCGCCTTCTGCACCAGCTCGGCCGGGACGACGGTGGCCAGCGCGGTGACCACGGCGTCACTGGGCACCACCCGCGGCGCCCCGCCGGCCAGCCCGAACGTGAAGCGCGAGAAAACCGGGTCCGGCACGAAGACCATGTCCTGCACCAGGACGAAACCCCAGCCCAGAGCGGGTCCGAGGGCGAGGCAGCCGAGGACGAGCCCGAGCACGGCCGACAGCGGTCCGGCGCGGGTCGTGTGCGGCATCCCGCTATGACATCACAACCGAACAACGGCCATTCCCCGCAAATCACCCAATGACTACGCTTCCCGCTGGAGGCGGCCTTGAGGGGGGCCTGGAGGGGGCGGGGTGGCGACGAGCGAGACGACGGTGGGGGCCCGTCATTGGCTGCGCGGCGGGGACGCCGTGATGGCCACCGCCCTGGCGATGATCGCCGTACAGCTCGTGTGGAAGTCCGGTCTCGTGCGGCGTACGTACTTCCGCCAGGACGACTTCACCTTCATCGCCCGCGGCCTGGAGCACGACCTGACGTGGGACTACCTCATGCGGGTCGACTACGGCCACCTGGTCCCCGGCCCGTTCGCGATCCAGTGGGCGATGGGCCGCCTGGGCGTCTACAACGACGTCCTCGCGCACGTCGTGACGATCACCCTGTTGGGCGCGGCGGGCCTGGCCCTGCTGCGGCTGCTGCGCCTGCTGTTCGGGGCGCGCCCGGCCATCCTGGTGCCGCTGGCGTTCTACCTGCTGACGCCGATGACGATCTCCTCGCTGTCGTGGTGGGCGGTGGTGATCGAGACGCTGCCGTTCCAGATCGCGCTGCCGATGGCGCTGTGCTCGCACGTCCTCTACACCAGGACGGGCCGCTTCAGGCACGCGCTGGCCGCGGCGGGCTGGACGCTGTTCGCGATGGCGTTCTTCGTCAAGGCGCCGTTCATCCTGCTGCTGGCCGTCGCGCTGAGCGTGGGCTGGCTGGGCTGGAACCGGCGGCGGCAGTGGCCGGCCCTGCTGCTGTACGCGGGCCTGCTCGCCGGCTACGCGGCCGTCTTCTTCCGCCAGCTTCTCACCTCGGTGCAGCTCACCAACGACACGATCCAGCCCAGCCTGCCGGACGCGGGGCTGGCGGCGAAGTTCGCCTGGACGCTGCTGTCCAGCTCACTGGTGCCGACGTCGCTGGGCGGCCCCTGGCAGTGGCGCCCGATCGGCGAGGACTACGCGATGGCGGGGACCCCGCCCGCGCTGGTCTGGGCCGGGCTCGGCGTCGCGGTGGTCGTGCTGGCGGTCTCGGTGCTCTTCCGGCGGCGGGCCTGGCTGGCGTGGCTGGTGCTGCTCGCCTACTTCGCGCTGGCCGACGTGGTGCCCGTCATGATCGGCCGGATCCAGCAGCTCGGGCCGGACCTGAGCGGGGCCGAGCTGCGCTACGTGTCGTCCACGGCCACGGTCGTGGCGATCGCCATCGGCCTGGCGTTCATCCCGCTCGCCGGTGAGGAACGCCCCTGGCTGCGTGCCTGGCCGCGCCTCAGGTTCGCCTGGCTCCCGCTGGCCGCCGCGATCGCGATCGGCTCGGTCTGGTCGGTCGCGGCGTACGCCCGCCTGCCGTTCGGCGCGGACGTCAAGAGCTACGTCGAGACCGGCAGGCTGGCGCTCAAGCGCGCCCCGGACCACGCGGTCGTGCTGGACACGCACGTGCCCGCCAAGGTCGTCTACCCGATCTTCTTCTACGACTACGCGCTGGCCTCGAAGGTGCTCGGCCCGATCGCGCCGCACCCGGTGACCTGGACCAAGCGCCTCAGCGGTCCGGTACGCAACCCGCTGACCTTCGACCCGCAGGGCCGCCTGCGCCCGGTGAGCATCGACGGGCTGACGATCCCCCAGCCCGCCGGCTGCGAGCCGGTCGGCGCGCGCGAGGTCCGCTTCCGGCTGCCGGCGCGGCTGCCCGAGGGCGAGTGGACGGTCCAGGTCGGCTACCTCAACCCGGCCGCCACCCGACTGTCGGTACGGCTCGGCACCGGGCGGGACGAGGTGGTCGCGGAGAAGGGGTTCGGCTGGACGTTCGCCGCGGTCAAGGGCGGCGGGAGCGAGCTCGTCATCCGTACGGCGGACGGACCGGACGCCTGCCTCGGCGAGATCAAGATCGGCATCCCGAGACCGTGGGCCGACGGGACTCCCAGCCCGCTCCAGCCGGTCACCCCCTGAGCCCCTTCCCCGGGGGGTTTGCTGCCCGTGGAGGGCCGGGCCCCCGAGCCCGGCCCCCGCCGTCATTTACCCGGCTCAGGGTCCCTGGGCAG
The DNA here is from genome assembly GCF_040648335.1 of Nonomuraea sp. NPDC049158. Taxonomy (NCBI): domain Bacteria; kingdom Bacillati; phylum Actinomycetota; class Actinomycetes; order Streptosporangiales; family Streptosporangiaceae; genus Nonomuraea; species Nonomuraea sp. NPDC049158. Next base: position 58,427 of record NZ_JBEZDM010000035.1, on the reverse strand, counting down.
GCCGAGCATGCGCTCCCCGATGATGTTCAGCTGCACCTCTGTGGTGCCGCCGTAGATGGTCATCGCCCGGGTGGCGAGCACCGCCCGGTTCCAGTAGCCGGCGTCACCGAGCTTCATGTCGGCGGCCACCACGGCCGCGGACCCCAGCAGCTCCACCGCCGACTCCGAGACGTGCTGGGCGTGCGCGGTGGACAGCAGCTTGCGTACCGAGGCGTCCGCACCGGGCTCGGCCCCCGCCAGCTGCTTGAGCGTCACCCGCATCGACAGCGCGTTGATCGAGTGCCCCTCACAGATCACCTGCGCGACCTGGTACGCCTCGACCGGCGACAGCTCCCGCCCGAGCCGGCCTGCCAGCCCGAGCAGGTCCGGCACGGACGCGCCCGTGCCGCCCGACCCCGACGAGAGCGAGACCCGCTCGTTCGACAGCGTGTTGCGGGCGACCTTCCAGCCCTGCCCGACCTCGCCCACGACCAGCTCGTCCGGCACGAACACATCGTCCAGGAAGACCTCGTTGAACAGGTTCTCGCCGGTCATCTCGGTCAGCGGCCGGACCGTGACCCCCGGCGCCTTCATGTCGACCAGGAAGTAGGTGATGCCCTCGTGCTTGGAGCCCTCGGAGGAGTTGCGGGCGATGCAGATGCCCCATTCGGCGACGTGCGCGACCGAGGTCCAGACCTTCTGGCCGTTGAGCTTCCAGCCGCCCTCGACCTTGTCCGCCTTCATCTGCAGCGAGGCCAGGTCGGATCCGGCGCCGGGCTCGGAGAAGAGCTGGCACCAGATCATCTCGCCGCCGAGCGTCTTGAGCAGGAAGCGTTCCTGCTGCTCGGGAGTGCCGTACGAGACGATCGACGGCACCACCCACGCGCCGATGATCATCGCGGGCAGCTTCACCCGCGCGGCCTTGAGCTCCTGGGCGATCAGCACCTGCTCCAGCGGCTTGGCGCCGCGGCCCCACGGCTTGGGCAGGTGCGGCATGACCAGGCCGCGCGCGGCCAGCGCCCGCTTCTGCTCCGTGCCCTCGAGCTCCTTCAGCGAGGCGATCTCCGCGCGGATCGACTCGCGCAGCTCCTCGGCGTCCTCGGGCAGGTCGAGCTCCATCTCGCGCGTGACGCCCTGGAGGGCGAGCGCGGTGACGGTGGCCGCCCACTCGGCCGACGAGCCGAGCAGCGCGCGGATCGTGAGCGCGCGGCGGTAGTAGAGGTGGACGTCGTGCTCGTAGGTGTAGCCAATGCCGCCGAAGGTCTGGATGGCGTCCTTGGCGCACCGCACGGCCGCGTCGGGCGCCATGACGGCGGCGATCGCGGCGGCGTAGTCCAGCTCCTTGCCGTCGGCGCGGGTGGCGTCCCAGACGGTGGCGCGTGCCTGCTCCAGCGCCACGAGCATGCGGGACAGCTTGTGCTTGATGCCCTGGAACTGGCCGATCGGGCGGCCGAACTGGACGCGCACCTTCGCGTAGTCGGCGGCGGCCGTCACGCACCAGGAGGCCAGGCCCGCGGCCTCGGCGCCGAGCAGGATCGCGGCGAGGTTACGCACGTCGGAGCTCTGGACGCCGCCCAGGATGCCCAGGTCGGGCACCAGCACCTCCGACAGCTCCACCTTGGCCACCGGCCTGGTGATGTCGAGGGACTTGATCTCCGTGACGGTGGCGGACGAGGCGTCGATGATGACCCATTCCTCGCCCTCGGACGTGGCAACCGGCAGCACCAGCGCGTCGGCCAGCGAGGCGCCGAGCACGTTCTCGGCCGTGCCGGAGACGATCAGGCCGCCGTCCTCGGTGAGGGTTCCGGTCAGCGAGCCGGTCAGGGCGACCGCGGCGGTGAGCGAGCCGTCGGCGAACGACTCCAGGTGCTCGGGCCGCTTGGAGGCGTTGATCACCGCACTGGCCAGCACCGTCGGCACGTACGGCCCCGGCGCCATCCGCTCGGCCAGCGCCTCGACGGCGACCGCGGCCTCCAGCAGCCCGTAACCGGAGCCGCCGAACTCCTCGGGCAGGTGCAGGCCGAGCAGGCCCTGCTCGGCGAGCCCCGACCAGAACGCGGGACGCCCGTCCGTCCCGGATCGCAGCAGCTCGGCGGGGATGTTCCGCGCCGCCCAGCCGCTCACCGACTCGCGGAGCGCCTCGTGTTCCTCGCTCAACCCGATCGCCATCGCACATCCTCCAGCCAGGCCTGTTATATCCCAGAACCATATTCTAGAGCATGCTTCTGGCTTAGAGGGTCCGTATGTTCAGGACGATCCCGTTCAGGTCACGGTAGTGCGACTTGCCGCTCTGGGGGATCGAGGCGAACAGCATCGCCGGCTTGGTCTTCCCCACGTCGTGGATCGAGATGATGGCCTGCGAGGTCTTCTGCTTGCCCGAGACCGTGTAGGTCACCTTGTAGCCGACCATCCAGCCCTTGCCCACCGGCACCTTCTGCGATCCGGTCCAGGCGATCGTGGCGCCCGCCGGATACTGCGTGCGCAGCGTCCAGTTGACGGCCCTGACGGCGAGGGCGCGGTAGTCGGCGCTCTTGGCCGGCTTGGGCTTCGGGGTGGCGCCGGGGAGCATCGCCGAGCCGATCACGGTGTGCGGGATGGCGACCTTGCCGACGCGCTGGGCGATGGCGAAGGGCGCGAACGACTTGGCCGTCCACGGCAGGCCCAGGCGCGGGTAGCTGATCCCGGTGGCCAGGTCGGAGATGGTGCCGATGGTGAGGGTCGCCGTACCGGCCTGGTCGGGGTACGCGAGGCTCGCCGGCACCTCAGGGAGCACGATCCCGGCCGCCGACGGCTTGGGCGAGGCGGAGCCCCCCGGCACCGGCGAGACCGGGACCACCTGGCGCGGGGGCTGCTGCGTCTCCTTCGGCACGTCACCGGAGAAGATCACGAACACCAGCAGCACGGCCAGGACGGTCGCGATGATGGCGCCGAGCAGGTAGACGGCCTTGATCGGGACGTCACCGATCCGGGCGAGCAGCCCACCCTTGAGGGGCGGGGGCGGCGGTGGGATGGGCGGCAGCGGCTGCACCGGCTGGACCTGGCCGCGCTGGACCGGTGGATGGTCGGGTGGCTGTGGCCGCTCCAGGGGCCGAGGGACCATGACCGTCTCCTCGGCGGGCAGGACGATCTTCCTGAACGGGGTGGTGGGAGAGTCCGAGGAAGGTATCTGGTCGCCGACGTCCGCCATGGCTTTCAGGTTACGTCACGAAGGAGCGGGATAATTCCGCTACTCGCTCGCCAGAATCTAGTTCTGTATGGTCGCGAGCATGAGGGGTTTTTACGAGATCGCCGCCGCCGATGCCGAGCGTCCCGCCCTGCTGGGCCCCGACGGCGCGACATACGGGGAGTTGCTCGCCCGCGCCAACCAGGTCTCCCACGGCCTGACCGCGCGCGGGGTGGCGCCCGGCGACTCGGTGGTGACCGTGCTCAGGAACGGGCTGGACGCCCTGACCATGATGCTCGCGACGTACCAGATCGGGGCCTACCTCGTACCGGTCAACTGGCACTTCACCGACGAGGAGATCGCCTACATCGTGGCCGACTGCGGCGCGAAGGCCGTGGTCTCCCCCGGCGCGCTCACCGTCGGCGAGCTGGCGGCCGGTCAGCCGGGCACCGCGCCGGAGCACCGGCGGGCCGGGTCGATGATGCTCTACACCTCCGGCACGACGGGGCGGCCCAAAGGCGTACGCCGGCGGCTGCTGCCCCTGACGCCCGAGGAGCTGTACCCGATCCTCATGCGCAAGAGCTGGCGGCACTTCGGGCTACCGGTCGGCGGGGTGCACCTGGTGTGCTCGCAGCTGTACCACTCGGCGCCGTACGGGCAGGCGATGATGGCGCTGCAGCTCGGACACTCGATCGTGGCGCCGGAGCGGTTCGACGCCGCCGAGACGCTGCGGCTGGTGGAGCGGCACCGGGTGACGAACGCGTTCATGGTGCCCACGATGTTCCACCGGCTGCTGGCCGTACCGGATCGGGAGGAGTACGACCTCTCATCGCTGACGCACCTCTACCACGGCGCGGCGCCGTGCCCGCCCGCGACCAAGCAGGCCATGATCGACTGGCTCGGGCCGGTGCTGTGGGAGTACTACGGCTCCACCGAGGCGGCCGTGGCCACCATGGTGTCGTCGCGGGAGTGGCTGGCCAGGCCGGGCACGGTCGGCAGGGCGCTCGACGGCATGACGTTCACGATCGTGAGCGATGAGGGCGAGGAGGTGGCGCCCGGGGAGCCGGGCCTGGTCTACATCGGCGGCGTGAACCGCTTCGAGTACCACGGCGACCCCGGCAAGACGGCCGCCGCCATGCGCGGGCCCGCCTACACTCCCGGCGACATCGGCTACCTGGACGAGGAGGGCTACCTGTTCCTGCTCGACCGCAGAACCGACCTGATCATCTCGGGCGGCGTCAACATCTATCCCGCCGAGATCGAGGCGGCGCTGCTCGAACACCCCTCCGTGGCCGACGTCGCGGTGATCGGCGTACCTGACCCCGAGTGGGGCCAGCGGGTCGTCGCCCTAGTCCAGCCCGCCGAGGGAGCCGACACCGGCGATCTCACCGCCGAGCTGATGCGGCACTGCGCGCCGCGACTGGCCAAGCTCAAGCATCCGCGCGTCATCGAGTTCCGCGACGCGCTGCCGCGTACGCCCACCGGCAAGCTGAGCAGACGTAACGTCCGCGAGGCGTATCTTTCCAGCTGACCGGGGCAGTAGCTCTGCATGAGCAAGGCCGTCGTCGCGATCGTCGCCGCCACGCTGCTGGTCGCCTGCTCAGGACCGTCGGCCACCGATGCGGCCCGCTCGACGACGCCCACGGCCTGGCCGTCTTCCCAGACGCCCGCCGCCCAGGAGTCCGCGCCGCCATTGGAAGCGTCCTACGAGCGCGTCATCAAGCAGGCGCTCCCGTCGATCGTGCAGATCACCACCGATGAGGTGCTCGGCTCGGGCATCGTGTACGACTCGGCGGGACACATCCTGACCAACGCGCACGTCGTGGGCGGCGCGAAGCAGATGACCGTGACGCTGGCCACGGGCAGCAAGTCGCACAGCGCCCGGCTCGTCAAGAGCTTCGGCGGCGGCGACCTGGCGGTCATCAAGGTGGACGACCCGAAGGGGCTGACACCGGCCAGGTTCGGCGACTCGTCGAAGCTCCAGGTCGGCCAGGTGGTGCTCGCCATGGGCAACCCGCTGGGGCTGTCGGGCAGCGCCACCCAGGGGATCATCTCGGCGCTGGGCCGTACCGTGACCGAGCCGCAGGATCCCGACTCGCCCGGCGCCACGATCACCGGCGCCATCCAGACGTCGGCCGCGATCAACCCCGGCAACAGCGGCGGCGGCCTCATCGACCTGTCCGGGCAGGTCATCGGTATCCCGACACTCGCCGCGACAGACCCGGACCTCGGCGGCGGGGCCGCGCCGGGCATCGGTTTCGCGATCCCTATCAACACCGCCAAGGACATAGCCACTCAGATCATCCGCAACGGCAAGGTCACCAACAGCCACCGGGCCGCGCTCGGCATCAGGGGCACTACGGCCATAGAGGACGGCGAGGCCGCCGGGGTCGCCGTGGTCAAGGTCGACAAGGGCAGCGCGGCCGCCAAGGCCAGCATCGGGCCGGGGGACGTGATCATCTCCATCAACGGTCGGAAGACATTGACGATGGCCGCGCTGGCCGAGGTGCTGAGCACGTTCCGGCCGGGACAAAAGGCCAAGGTAGGGGTGGTCAGGCTCAAGGGCTCGACGACGACGATCACGGTGACCTTGGGCGTCCTGCCAGGCGACTGACACCGCATGAGGATGGCCGTCGTTCGAGCGGGAGCTGGCCGCCCGCCGGTTTCTCCTCATCGCTTCGCTGCCGCGACCCCGGTGGTGGCGAGGAGAGTTCGCGCCTGTTCGCGGGCGTGACCGATGGGGTCCGGGAAGATGTTCAGGCCGTGGGCGACGAGCGCTCCTTCGTGAAGCAGCATGAGCGTCCAGCCCAGCTGGGCGCCCCCGCCTGGGGCGATGTTTTCGGCGAGGTCGGTGAACAGGGAGAGCATCCACTCCTTTTGCCCGGTGATGATCGGGTACGCCGGGTGGGACGGATCGCTGATCTCGGCATGGGCGTTGACCATGCTGCACCCCTTGGAACTGTTCTCCGCCGACCACACGCGTGAGGCGTCGAAAACGGCGAGGACGCGCGCCGACGCCGCCGGCTGTGCGGCGTCGAGGTGCTGGGCGAGGAAGGCCCGCCAGCGTTCATCGCGACCCGCGAGGTACTCCACGACGATCTGCTCCTTGGAGCCGAACCGGTCGTAGAGGGTCTTCTTTGTCACCCCGGCCTCGGCGGCGATCAGGTCCACACCGACGGCATGGATGCCGCGCTCGTAGAACAGCCGCGCAGCGGCTTCCAGGACGCGCAGTGCGGCTGGGGTCATCGTGATCCGTCGCGGCTTCTCCACAGTGCCCACAACCCGTCAGTATACCGATCTGTATATTAAGCCGGATGAGTATACCGATCTGTATATTGAAGGGTGAGTCGTGAACCTCCTGCTCTCGATCGCCTTCGTCCTCTGCTGGAGTTCTGGGTTCATCGGGGCCAAGCTCGGCGCGGGAAGTGCGTCCGCGGTCACGATCCTGATGTGGCGATTCCTGCCGCTGACCGTCATCTTGATCGCCGTTGCCGCCACCGTCGCGAGAACGTCGTGGCGGGGCCTCGGGGCGCGGGACGTGGCTCGGCAGGCCGTGATCGGTGTGCTGTCGCAGAGCGGCTATCTGCTCACCGTCTACTACGCGATCCAGCTCGGGGTCTCCAGCGGCACCACCGCTCTGATCGACGGCGTCCAACCCCTCGTCGCCGGGGCACTTGCCGGACCGTTGTTGCGTCATCACGTCTCGCGTAAACAGTGGCTCGGCCTGTGCCTGGGGGTGAGTGGCGTCGCCATCGTCACCATGGCCGATGCCGTGGCCGGCACCGGCGTGGCCTGGTGGGCCTATCTCATACCGTTCCTCGGCATGTTCTCACTGGTAGCGGCCACGTTCCTCGAAGGACGCTCCCCTGCGCGGGTCGCGCCCGCGGTGTCGATGACCGTCCACTGCGCCACCAGTGCCGTCATCTTCACCGCGCTCGCCGTGAGCGCCGGAGCCGCGAAGCCGCCCGCTGAGCTTTCCTTCTGGGCCGCGATCACCTGGCTCATAGCCTTGTCCACCTTCGGCGGGTACGGGCTGTACTGGCTCATCCTGAGGCGATCCGGAGTCACCAAGGTCAACACGCTCATGTTCCTCATGGCCCCGGTCACGGCAGTCTGGGGAGCCCTCATGTTCGGTGAGCCGTTCGGCCCGCAGACCGCTCTCGGGCTGGCCGTCGGCCTCGCGGCAGTCGTCATCGTCTATCGCGGTGACACCCCATCCACCAGGGTGTGTGCGCCGGATACGGACACGGTCGAGGCTTTGAGACCAGCCAAACCCAGCCGCGCCTGGCGTAGGTGACCCAGCGAACCGCGGTGTCGCGGTGCAGGTGATCGGCGCCGGCCCCATCGACTACTGCTTGACGTTGAAGACGAGCTCCACGCGGCGGTTCTTCGCCCGGTTCTGGGCGACGGGCTTGCCGTTGACGATGTTGGGCACCTTCGGGCGGCTCTCGCCGTACCCCTTCGCCTGGAGATTCGCGTTGCCGCTGGTCAGCATGGCGCGCATGGCCTGCTGTACGGCCTGCGCCCGGCGCTGCGACAGCGTGGCGTTGTAGGCGTCGGTGCCCTGGTCGTCGGTGTGCCCCTCGACCTTCACGACACCCCCGGCGCCCTCCGCGTCGATCTTGCGCGCCACTTCCTTGAGCCGCTGTCTCGCCGCCCCGGTCAGCACCCACTTGTCCACCGCGAACAGCACGTCGCTGGTGAGCGCGACCGTGACCTGCTCGCCCTGCTTGGTCTCGCTCTCGGTGCCGTCGAGCGACTCGACCTCGCCGATGATGTCCTCGACGGGAAGCACCAGATCCTCCACCGGGCCGGTGGCGTCGGCGGGCGGAGCGGGGGTCGGCGAAAGCAACAGAGCCAGCGCGACGCTAAGAGATCGGAACATCGGTGAACACGCCCATCATCGGCATCTCGACATTGATCTTCGTGACGTCCGGGGGCGGGGCGGCGAATACCGCGTAGAGCGTGGTGGCGTCGCCGCTGTTCAGGAACTGCCCCTGGGTGCCCGAGCAGACGCACTTCGCGTCCTGGCCCGTACCGTTGCGGGCGACGCGGTAGCGCTTGGCGTTGACCGGGTCGATCAAGGAGACGGCCGACACGGTGTAGTCGAGCGTGCCGCTGCTCATGCCGTTGTGCAGGTTGACCTTGCCGTCGGTGGCGGTGACGGTCCAGTTGAGGCTGATCGTCCTGCCCTGCCGCTTGAGCCCGGTGATGTCGACGCGAGCCTTGCCGTACTGTCCGCCCGCCCCGACCTTGACCTCCCGGCTCGCGATCGCCTTGGCCTCCTGCGCGGGCGCGGTCGGCTGCGCTTCTTGCGCTTCGGCCGGTGCGCTCGCCGTGCTGGCGGCCCGCTCAGGCACCGGGGTCTGTCCCGTCTGCTCCTCGCCGCCGCCGCCCTGCTGGCCAGGGAGCATCCCGCAGCCGGTCAACGCGACGGCCGCGACAGCCAGCGCGATCGTCTTCCGCATGTTCTGATCACCTTTGCCGGTAGGAGTGGAACTCGTGGCCCCGAAGGTAGCCGGGCGACCTTCAGGATCCGCATAGTGGGCTAAATCCCCAGGCCACGACGTCTGTCCAGCTCTTGCGCCAGAAGCTCGACCTCGGCGCTCCGGGGCCCACCAAGGCTGTCAGACTCTCCCATAACACGCGCAAGCCCATCAACAGCAGCATCAACCTCATCAAGGTCTAGATGCGCTTTTATGAGGATAATCAGGGCTTTTGACGCGCTTCTCCGGTCACCGTGCGTCGTGAACGTCACCTCGGCCTGACTCGCCAGCCTGGCCGCCGCCTCCGGATCGCCCTCGGCACTGGCGATGTCGGCCAGCACGAGCAGCCCGGCCGCCTCCGGCAGCCGGTCGCCCAGGCGCCGGTTGATCCTTATCCGCCGCTCGGCGCAGTCGCGGGCCCGTGCGTAGCGGTGGGCTCCGAGGTGCAGCCGGGCCAGGTCGAGCAGCGCTTCGGCCGCGCCGCGCGGGTCGCCCAACTCCTCGTACGCCTCCAGGCTCCGGTCGACCAACCCCAGGTCTCCGCGTACGACGCCCAGCGCCCGGAGCGCGTCGGCCGTGCCACGCCGATCACCGGCCTCCTCGAACACATGCAGGCACCTGACCAGCGCACGTTCCGCCTCGACCGGCCGCCGCTCCACCAGACCGAGCCGCAGCATGATCCGGGCCAGTTCCAGGCCCTCGACCAGCGGCTGAGCAGCCCTCAGCGCGGCCGCGGCCGACTCGGGACGGCCCTCCACCCGATGGAGATCGGCCAGACCACGTAACAGCAGCGCCTCACCCTCCCGATGCCCGGCCGCCCGCGCCGCGTCGAGACCGGTGGCGGCGGTGACGTGCCAGTCGTCGTGATGCGCCCCCAGCTCGAACAGCGGAGTCAGATAGAAGGCCAACCGCCAGGCCGCCTCGTGCAAACCAGCCCGGTGAAAATCGCCCACGGTCGCCACGAGAAACCGGCGTTCGGCACTCAGCCACCGAGCGTCCGCCCGCAACCGCCCAGTCTCGAACGCCCACCCACCGGTCAGCCCCCACCCGCCCGTCGCCCCGGGACCCGGCTCTCCCACCCAACCCGGACCACCGTCCGGTCCACGCTCTCTAGCCTCACCCGGCCCCGACCCCAGCCCACGCTCCCCCGCCCCGCGTGAACCGGACCCCAGCCCACGCTCCCCCGCCCAGCCCAGGCCAACGCCAAGCTCCCGCTCTCCTGCCCGCCACGGATCGGCCGCCAGGGCCTGGTCTTCGGTGTGGGCCAGGGTGCGGCCCGAGCCGGGTTCGGCGGGGAGGAGGGCCGTCCTCGCATGGCGGGTCCGGTTGAGGATCTCGCCCGCGATTTCGGCCAGGACCGCTGCCGGGCCTCCGTCCTCGGCGGTCAGGCGTTCGGCGGCGTACAGCCGGGTCAGGTCGTGCCAGCCGTACCGCTCACCGCCGGACTCGTCCAAGCCGAGCGACTGGAGCAGCCCCGCCTCGGCCAGCGGCTCCAGATCGGCACCGAGCGCCCAGGAGGCGAAGTCGGGCGCGGACAGTGCGCCCAGCCTGCGCAGCAGCCGACGTTCGGAGTCGGCCAGCCCGTGGTAGCCGAGTGCCAGGCTGCCGCGTACGGCCAGGTCGCCCGCGCTCAGCTCATCCAACCGCCGCCGCTCGTCGCCCAGCCGTCCGGCCAGGTGGTCGAGGGTCCAGCCTGGCTTCCTGGCCAGGCGAGATCCGGCGATGCGCAGGGCCAGCGGCAGACCACCGCAGAGCCGCACAATCCGGTCTGCGGCCGCAGGCTCGGCGCCGACCCGTTCGCGACCCACCACCTCGGCGAGCATGGCCACGGCCTCGGCGGGTTCGAAAACCCCCAGCTCGTACGCCCTGGCCGCCTCCAGCCCCGCCAACGGGGACCGGCTGGTCACGAGCGTCAGGCTGCCCGGACCGGTGGGGAGCAGCGGGCGTACCTGGGCCTCGTCCGTGGCGTCGTCGAGCACCACGAGCAGGCTGCGGGCCGCCGTCATGCCGCGATATAGCCGTACACGCTCCTCGAACGCGGCAGGCACGGCACCATCGGGACAGCCCAGGGACCGGAGCAGGTCCTCCAGCACGGCGCCGGGCTGCCGGTCGCGGAGCGACGCGTAGAGACGGCCGCCCGGGAGGTCGATCATGGTCGCGGCACGCACAGCCACGGCGGACTTACCGCACCCCGGCGGCCCATGTACGACGAGGTGCACGGGAGCACCTCCCCGCTCACCACCCCCTTGCGCCGGCACGCGGGTGACGATCCAGTCGAGGACGGCCCGGCGTCCCGTGAAATCCGAAATATCCGGCGGGGCCTCGCTCTTCACCGGCGCACGCTGCTGCGGTCCCTCGCTCGACAGCACGCGCTGGTGCGCCTCGATCAGCTCGGTGCCCGGTTCCAAGCCGAGCTCGTCCACCAGCACCCGGCGCGCCTCCTGGTAGGCCGCCAGTGCCTCCGCTCGCCGTCCGGCCTGGCGCAGCGCGTCGAGCAGCAGCGCCCAGGCCCGCTCGCGCAGTGGGTACGCGCCGACGAGCGCCCGCAACTCGCCGACCACCTCACCGCCCCTGCCCAACCGCAGGTCCAGCTCCACACGTTCTTCGAGCGCGGTCAGGCGGAGCTCTTCCAGGGGTACGGCGTGCTTTCTGCGCAGGTACGAGGACTCGATATCTGCCATGGCGTCCCCTCGCCACAGCGCCAGCGCCGCCCGGAACCCCTCGGTCGCCGCTTCGGCCCTGCCCGCCTCCCTCGCCCGCCGCGCCTCGCCGACGAGCCGCTCGAACCGGTGGCAGTCGACCGCATCCGGCTCCACCTCGATCAGGTAGCCACCGGGCACGGTCCTGATGCCGTCGACGAGCTTGCGGAGCGCGCTGATGTACACCCTGAGCACCGACTCCGCAGAAGCCGGCGGCCGGTCGTCCCAGACCACGGCCATCAGCCGCTCGATCGGCACCACCCGACCGGCGGAGACCAGCAGCGCGGCCAACACCGCCCGATGCTTCGCCGGCCCCGGCCCCGACCCCGACTGCACCCCAGAGCCCGGCCCGGACGGCGGCCGTGGCACCGCCTTAGAACCCAGCCCGGACAGCGACTCCAGCTGCGGCCCAGAACCCGGCCCGAACAGCGGCCCCGACCGCGACCCAGAATCCGGACCCGGCTCCGGCTCGGTTTCGACCCGCAGTGGCCCCAGTAGCCGGAACCGGATGGGGTCGTGCCCCTTCTCGCCGGGCGGTGCCGGGAATTTCGGCATTTGGGGGGCTTAGTCCTTCGTGCGGTCGATGGCGAACGACTCGAAGCGTACGCGCAGCGCCTCCCCGGCGTCCGGAGCCACCTGAACCCCGGCCGCCCCCGGCCCGAGCGGATCGTTCACATCGGACACCTCGGCGACGAGCTTCTCGTTCACCCACATCCGCAGCGTCACCCCAGCAGAGTCGCTGGGACCGGCACACTCGGCGACGATCCGGCCGCCCCTGGCCGGCGCCGCACCACTCAGAGCCGCCGGACCGTACAGAGGCGTGCCCTTCTGCCCAGTACGGCGCTTGACGATCGTGACCTGCCCCGAGCCGCTCACCCCGAAGTCGTAGCGGTCCCCCGAGCTCGCCGAGCCGTGGCACCACACACCGTACTCACCGGACCCCTGCTCAAGCCGCGCCTTCGCGCTCACCACCACCCCACCGGACGGCTCCGGCACGGGCGCGGACTTCCACAGCCGCCAGCCCGGCTTGGCGGTCAGCAGGTAGTCGCTCCCGGCGACCCGCGCGTCCCCGCCATCGGACGCCCCGGTCGCCCACGAGTCGCCGAACCCCGCCGCGTACGGCCACGACGGCGACCACACCCGAGGCACCACCACGACCCCCGCCACCACAGCGGCCAGGACAGCGACCGCCCCCGCCACCCAGGGCCACCGACGCCGCGCCACGCCACCACGTCCACCACGTCCACCACCGGCGAGGCTCACACCGGCAGCAGCCTGGACGGGCGCGTCTTCGACCGCTGCGACCAAGCCACGCCCTTCGACCGCCCCGACGCGCTCCCCACCGCGGGTGCCAAAGCCCGCCGGCTGCTCCTCGGTCGAACCGCGAGAACCGAAGTCCGCCGGCTGCTCCACGGTCGAACCGCGAGGACCCAAGTCCGCCGGCTGCTCCTCCGTCGAACCGCGAGGACCGAACGCCGCCGGCTGCTCCGCGGTCAGGCCGCGAGGGCCGGTCCAGGTACGTTCGACGACCTGAGTGGCCGTGGCCGGGCTGAGCTGCCTGCCGCCCGTCAGGGACTCCAGCAGTTGCCGGGCCGTGGGGCGGAGGCGTGGATCCCTGGCCATCGCCCGCTCCACCACACCCCGCATGCCCGCGTCGAGCCCGTCCAGCCGTGGCCCCTCGTTGACGATCCGGTACAGCACCTCGGCCGGCGACCCGCCCCCGAACGGCAGCCGCCCGGTCCCCGCGAAGGCGATCACCCCGCCCCACGCGTACACGTCGGCGGCCGGCCCGAGCGACTCCCCGCGTACCTGCTCGGGCGCCATGAACGCGGGCGTCCCCAGGATCGCCTGGCTGGCCTGGCTGTCGGCCTCGACCAGCTGTGCGATGCCGAAGTCGATCACGCGCGGACCGAGCGGCGAGAGCAGTACGTTCGACGGCTTGAGGTCCCGGTGGACGACTCCGGCGCCATGGATCGCACCGAGCGCGGTCGCGATGCCCACCGCCAGCGCTTCCAGGTCGGACCCGGACAACGGCCCCTGTTCCCGTACGGCCTTCGCCAGATCCGGCCCTTTTACGTATTCGGTGACGAGATAGGCGACATCCCCATCTATCCCGGCGTCCAGCACCGGGGCCGTACAGAATCTGGCCACCCGGCGAGCCGCGGCCACCTCGCGTGCGAACCGCCGCCGGAACGCGGGATCGCGGGCCAGCTCGGGATGGATCACCTTGACCGCGGCCAGGCCACCGGTGGGCGTGGTGGCGAGATGCACCTCGCCCATGCCACCCCGGCCGAGCACACGCCGCAGCACGTACCCGCCTATGACCCGCTCACCACTCATCGCAGACACACTAGCCAGGGTCAGCGCACATTCCCGATGCCGCCCACCTCCAGGACCGGGTCAGTCCGGGCCCGCGACCATGAGGAATGTCGTCAACGCGGTGAGTATGAGCAACACCACGCCGACCAGCACCAGACCGAAGGCCAGCAGAGGCTCCGGCGGGCCGGTCCGTTCTCGCGAGCCTTCCGAATCCGTTTCCACGGCCGACAAACTAACACCTGACAGCGAAGGTGACAAAGAATGTCAGGCAGCGCAGGCGGCAAAACCAGGAAAAAGGTCGCCGAATAACGATGAGTTTCTTCACCGCAACCGCACCCAAGCTTTCTTTACCGCAGCCAGCGCAAAAGAATGGACAATGCGCAATAGTCACCTAGTCGTCCTGGACGCTGCGGCCTTCCGTACGGGCGATGGCGATCGTGCCGGTCGAGCCGCGCAGGCCGAAGCCGTACCGGTACTGCTGCCGTGCCTGCGGCGTCGCGAGCATGTCACCGATGGAGGCGGTGCCCAGCCGGCGCCATGTCCCGCCGCTCTCGGCGTAGGAGGTGATCCTTTCGCCGGACAGCATCAGGGCGAAGCGGTCGCCCTGCTTGAGAGTCAGTGGCGCCGAGCCCGGGGTGCTGACGAAGGCGCCGTCCATTTGGACTTCGAGCCCCGATTCCTTGCGGGTGTTGTTGTACCAGGCGGTCACGTAGCTGTTGCCGTTCTTCACCCACCCCACGAAGAGGCTGTCCTCCGGCTGCCCGGTGTTCGCGAACGTGCCCGCCGTCAGCACGCTGACGGCCGCGCCGGAGGACGGCAGGCCGCTCTCCCCGGCGACCAGGCCGAAGAACGGTGCCGATCCGGTCCCGGAGAACCGGCCGCCCCCAGCCCTGATCACGGGCATGGCCTCGTCGTTGTTCTGCTGGAAGGTGGCGTACTGCCGGGAGGTGTCCTTGCCGAACTGGTCGGCGACATCGACGTGCGAGAACGTCGCGAGGTTGAAGGGCCCGTCCTGCTGCCCGCCGCCCGAGGCGCTGAGCCAGTGCGGCACGACCAGCACCGCGGCCGTCACGGCCGCCGCCGTGAGCACGGCGGCCACCGCGATCAGCGCCCCTCGCGGACGCTTACGGGATGATCCTGGATGTACGGCCCTGCCCGACGGCGAGGTCGCCCCGCGCTCCGGGTCCCCGCTGGACGGCGAGGCCGGTCCGCACTCCGGGCCCCCGCCGACGGGCCGGAACGGCGCTTCGCCCATCGGGCCCGCCTGGACGGCGCCCATCGGACTCGCCTGGGCGGCCGGTTCGACGAGCGTGTGCCCGTTGGCCGGCGTCGCCGAATGCCGCCCGCGTGCGGGTGGGCCCGCGTTCTCGCCGGTGAGGTCGCTCAGCAGCCGGGCGGCGTCCGGGCGGGCCGACGGATCCTTGGCCAGGCACGCGATCACCAGCGGCCGCAGCGGAGCGGGTACGCCCGCGACGTCGGGCCGGCCGGACATGATGCCGTGCAGCACCGCCGGGACGGCCTGCCCGGGAAAGGCCAGCCGCCCGGTCGCGGCGAAGACCATCGTTCCGGCCCAGGAGAACATGTCGGAGGCCGGGGTGAGCGGCTGGTCGCTGAGCTGTTCCGGCGACATGTAGGCGGGCGTGCCGGTCAGCTGGGTGTTGCTCGTCATGTGGTCGAGAGCGCGGGCGATGCCGAAGTCGATCACCACCGGTCCTTCCGGCCCGAGGATCACGTTGCCCGGTTTGAAGTCACGGTGCACGATCCCGGCCCGGTGGATCGAGGCCAGCGCGGTCAGCGTACTGACCGCCAGCCGCTCCAGCCCGCTGCCGGTACGCGGGCCGTCGTTCTTGACCAGCGCGTCGAGCGAGGGCCCAGGTACGTACTCGCTGATGATGTACGGCCGTTCGTCCACCATCCCCGTGCCGATGACCCGGGCCGTACAGAAGGCGGCGACGCTCGCCGCCACCTCCGCCTCGCGCAGGAACCGGCGCCGGATCTCGGGATCGGCCGCCAGCCGGGAGTGCAGCACCTTGATGGCCACCGGCGCCTGCCCCGGTGACTGCCCGAGATAGACCGTGCCCTGGCCACCCTCCCCCAGCACCGCCGAGATCCGATGGTCACCGATGCGTTCCGGCTCCTTGAAACCCAGCGCACGAGGAACCGTCACCGTCCACCCCGCTAAGATCGGATGATCCCCCAAAGCCGCGCCCAGGCTAACGCCCGCCCTCACACCAGCGCCGGGGAACACCGACATTTACCGCTTTAAATCGGTTTTCCGCTTTCCGCGGTTTCAGTACACTCGCCCGGAAACGTGGCACGCATTGACGAGTGAGGGGAGCCGGCCGTGCACAGCACCAGCAACAGCACCAGCACCAGCACCGCCTCGGTCATCCCCACGTCTCGCTACGAGGTGATCCTGGTGTCTTCGTCCGCCCGGCGTCGGCTGCGCGGCCGGCACTGGACGTCCTGACGAACACCTGATCAGCCCTTTCCTTTCGGAATCGAACAAACATCGGGCGGTGTTCGTCCGGGAATCGCGCTGTCCTGTCTGAAGCGTCCCGAAGGGCCATGAGGCCGTGCGTACCGAACTGCACCGTCATCACACCGACTCGCTGAACGCCGTCCGCAACCTGGGCATCCTCGCCCACGTCGACGCCGGCAAGACCACCATCACCGAGCGGATCCTGTACCTCACCGGCGCCACCTACAAACGCGGCGAGGTACACGACGGCACGACCATCACCGACTTCGACCCCCAGGAGCGCGACCGTGGGATCACCATCTTCGCCGCGGCCGTGAGCTGCTCCTGGGACGGCCATCGGATCAATCTGATCGACACACCGGGACACGTCGACTTCTCCGACGAGGTCGAGCGCTCGCTGCGGGTGCTCGACGGCGCGATCGCGGTGTTCGACGGCGTCGCGGGCGTCGAACCGCAGAGCGAGTCGGTATGGCGGCAGGCCGACCGGTACGGGGTGCCGCGCATCGCCTTCGTCAACAAGCTGGACCGCGCCGGTGCCGACCTCGACACGGCGGTCGAGTCGATCCGCGAGCGGTTGCGCGTGGTCCCGCTGGTGGTCCACCTGCCGATCGGGCGGGAGGACGGCTTCACCGGGGTCGTCGATCTGCTGAGCATGCGGGTGCTGGCCTGGCCCGGCAGTGGCGACCCGGTCGAGGAGGGCCCGATTCCGGACGGCCTGCGGGAAGAGGCGCACCGGCGCCGCCGACTGCTCGAGGAGGCGGTGGCCGAGCTGCATCCGTTCGCGTTGGAGGAGTTCTGCGCGGAGTCGGCGATCTCCGAACGGACTCTCGCCGCCGCGCTGCGCGACCTGACCCGTACCGGTGAGGGGGTGGTGGTGTTGTGCGGATCGGCGTACCGCAACCGCGGCATCGAACCGCTCCTCGACGCCGCCGTGGCCTACCTGCCCTCGCCGCTGGACGTACCGGCGGTACGCGGCACGCATGACGGCGCGGAGCAGGAGCGTGCCGCCGACCCGGCGGCGCCGTTCGCCGCGCTGGTGTTCAAGGTGCAGTCGACCGCCACCGGGCGGCTGACGTACCTGCGGGTGTACTCGGGAACGATGCGGAGAGGAGACGCGGTGCTGGACACCGGCGCGGGGCGCACCGAGCGGATCGGCCGGATCCTGCGGGTGCAGGCCGACCGGCACACCGAGGTGGACCAGGCGGCGGCCGGGGACATCGTCGCGGTGGTCGGGCTGAAGACGGCCCGCACCGGCGCCACCCTGTGCGCGCCCGCGGCGCCGCTGCTCCTCGAACCGCCGACCGTGGCCGATCCGGTGGTCTCGGTGGCGGTCGAGGCCCGTAGAAGCACCGAGACGGACCGGTTGACGTCGGCGTTGGCCCGGCTGGTGGAGGAGGACCCTTCGCTGGTGGTACGCACCGACCCCGAAACCGGCCAGACGGTGCTGTCGGGGCTGGGCGAGCTGCATCTGGAGGTCGCGGCGGAGAAGATCCGGCGCGCCCACGGGCTGGAGGTCGCCATCGGCCGGCCTCAGGTGGCTCACCGGGAGACGGTCGAGCGCGGAGTTTCCGGGTTCCTGTACCGCCACGTCAAGCAGGACGGCGGGGCGGGGCAGTTCGCGCACGTCGTCCTCGATGTGGATCCGCTGGACGTCTCCGACGGCGTGGAGTTCCACTCGACCGTCGTCGGCGGACGGGTGCCGCGCGAGTACATCCGGGCGGTGGAGGCCGGCTGCCGGGACGCCCTGGCCGACGGACCGCTCGGCGGCCATCCGGTGACCGGCCTGCGGATCACCCTGACGGACGGAGCCACCCATCCCAAGGACTCCTCGGAGATGGCGTTCCGTACGGCCGGCCGGCTCGGGCTGCGCGAGGCACTGCGCGCCAGCCTCCTGGTGTTGCTGGAGCCGGTGGTCGAGGTCACGGCCACGGTGCCGGACGACGCCGCCGGCGGGGTGCTCGGCGACCTGGCGGCCCGGCGCGGCCGGATCTCGGGCTCGACCGCGCGGGCGGGCACTGTGGTGATCACCGCGACCGTGCCGCTGGCCGAGGTGTTCGGGTACGCGACCCGGCTGCGCAGCCGGACGCAGGGCCGGGGCACCTTCACCACCCGGGCCGCCGGCTACGCCCCGGCCCCGAGGCCGTCCCGGTAGACGACGGCGCTCCGGCTCCCGGGGCCGCCACCGGTAACGTCCACCGCTCCGAGGCCGTCCCGGTAGACGATGGCCCCGTCCGTACTCGGACGGGGCCATCCGGACCTACGTTCCCGGGCGGAAGCGGCGCGGCGGGGTGTGGATGTCGAAGCTCAACCGCGCCTGAGCCAGAACCGAGTGCGGCGCGGCGTCCGGCGTGATCAGCCCGAGCCGTTCGAAGACCGGAAAGCGCGCGGAGCCGGCGACGAGATACCGGGGACGCATCGGCGGATGCCAGATGCTGTGGACACCCACCCGCCCGTCGCGCCGCCGGTACCAGCCCTGGGTCGGATGGGTGAGCCGTTCCAGCCAGTCCGGCTCGTCCGTGAACCCGGCCAGCCGGGTGAGGGGCTCGGCCAGCTCGACCGCCTCGCAGCGGGCGTCCCCGGCCACCAGCCGCCAGCGGGCCGGGTCGGCGTCCCAGTCCGCCTCGATGCGGATGCGATCGCGACGCCACGGCATGCCCCACAGATGCTGCGGGATCGCGACGACCGGGTGATCCAGGCTGGTGCCGAAGAACCAGACGCCCGCCTTGCCGTACGCGGTGACGTAGGCACGGTAGTTGATCTGCCCGCAGTCGATCCCCACCGACGGGAGGAACCGGAAGTGGAAGTCCCGGTCCCGGAAGGCGACGGCGGAGACCAGGGCTCCGGGACCGTCGTTCATCCTCATCGGGACGAACCCCTCGGGCAGGTGCCGGGCGAGCGCGTCGGCGTCCACCCGGTAGCTGACGATCGCGAAATCCTCCAGCTCCGTCCGCGCGTGGAACCAGCGCGGCCGCGGCCGGGGCGTACCGACGAAGCTCATGCCCAAAGGCTAACCACGCCTCAGTCACGCGCCCCGATCAGCTCGACCGGCCGCCGGCCGAGGACGAGGCGGCCGGGCAACGCCGTGGCCAGCAGGGCGAGGCCGGTCGCGGCGGCGATCACCGCGAGGTAGGTGAGCAGTGGGATGTGCGGCACGATCGACCCGGTCATCCCCAGGCTGAACGCCGACAGCGTGACCAGCGCGATCACCGTCCCGATGGTCACCGCGACCACGACCGCCGCCAGGGTCTCCAGCCTCAGCATCCGCAGCACCTGCCGCCGTGTGGTGCCGACCAGGCGTAGCAGGGCGAGTTCCCGCGACCTCGACGAGGTGGACATGGCGATGGTGTTGACCACGGCGATCGCCGTGAACGCGATGATCAGCCCCATCGCCACGTAGTTCACCTCGCTGTTGGCCCCGCCGACCGAGGACGAGGCGGCCCGGTCCAGTACGCCGACCCCCGGCACGGCCCGTTCCAGATCCGCCCGCGTCACCGAGGGGGCCGCGACCAGCACGGTCCCGAGCGGGTCGTCCACGTGCCCGGCCACCAGCGCGTGGGAGAGCGTGAGTTCGCCGAAGCCCAGCCCGCGCGAGTAGATCGCGACGACGCGCAGCTCGGCGGGGGTGCCGTCACCCAGTGTCAGGCTGATCTTCCCGCCCGCCGAGACGCCGAGCCGCTCGGCCGCCGTCCGGCTGACCGCCACGGACCCGTCGTCGAGGTCGTCGAGCGAACCGGAGACCACGCCCAGGTCCATGGTCCGGCCGAGCCCGTCGGCGGTCACGGCCTGCGCGCCGTACTTGTCCAGGCCCACCCGTACGGAGGTACGCAGCACTTCGGTGACCGCCTCGACACCCGGAAGCCGCCGCACGGCCGCCGCCGTGCCGGAGGGGACGTGCGGGCCGAGGACGTGCTCCGCTCTGGTGCCCGCCGTCGCCTGCTCCTGGGCCGCGTACCCCATGGTCGTCTGTACGAACAGGATCGTGCAGGTCATCGCCACCATCAGGCTGAGCGGCGTGACGACCGAGCTCAGCCGCTTGGACGTGGCCCGCAGACCGGCGGCGGCCAGGTATCCGCTCGTCCGGGCCGCGCGCAGCGGCACCCCGAGCAGGGCGGTCGCCACCTGCGCGAGCACCGGGCCGAGCAGGGCCACGGCGACCGTCCACACCAGCGCGGTGAGCAGGGTGACCGGGCTGGAGGCCGCCTCGCTCGACAGGGCCGACAGCACCAGCGTCAGCGCGACGCCGCCCGCGGTGCACAGCAGCCCGGCGATCATCCTGCCCCGGGGGATGCGTGCCGTCGGCAGCTCCGCCTCGCCGAGTGCCTCCACCGGGCGGATCCGCACGGCATGCCGAGCCGAGAGGTACGCCGCTGCCCAGGCCGCCACCACGGCCGCGCCCAGCGCGGCGAGCAGCGGAAACGGACTGACCACCAGCCGCAGGTTGTCCGGCATCGCGCCCAGCGCGACGAACCTGGACCGCAACCAGAATCCCAGCCCGACCCCGGCCGCCGAGCCAAGGGTCCCGGCCACCACGCCGACCAGCAACGCCTCGCCACCGAGCATCCCGCGTACCTGGCGGGGAGTGGCGGCGACGGCCCTGAGCAGGGCGATCTCCCGCTGGCGCTGCTGGATGGAGAGCGCGAACGTGCCGACCACGACGAGGATCGCCACCAGCAGCGAGGTCCCGCCGAGCGCGCCGCCCAGGCTGATCAGCTTCACCCGCGACTGCTCGGCGTCCAGGAACTCCACGGCCCCGCGCTCGTCCCCGGTGTAGGCGAGCGCGCCCTTGACCACCCCGGACACGTCCCCGGTGTAGGCGAGCGCGCCCTTGACCACCTCGGACACGTCCACCTGGGGAAAGACGCCGATCGCGGCCACCTGCCCCGGCCGTCCCGCCAGGCGCCGCGCCTCGGCGGTGGCGAAGAACAGCGTGTCCTGGCTCGGCAGGTCCTGGACGGTGACACCGGTGACCAGGTAGGTCCTGTCCCCGGCCGCCGTCCGCACGGGCACGCGCGCGCCCACCGACAGCCCTGAGGCGGCCTCGACGACCACCTCTCCCGCCGCCCTGGGCTCACGTCCTGTGCGCACCGTGTACGGAGTGAGCGCCGCCGACTCCCAGCCGTGCCCCTGGAACCGGCGGCCCGCGACGTAGGCGGGGAAGGTCACCTCGGCGACCACCCGCGACACCCCGGGCATCCGGCGCAACCGGTCGGCCAGGGACGCGGGCACCCAGGCCCGCTCCGACAGCTGCTTGGCCTTGGTCTTGGTCTTCGTCTCGGACTCGCGGACCGTCTGGCGGGCGTACTGGTCCCCGCTGACGATCACCGGAGCGCCCGCGTAGCGTTCGGGCGCCACGCTGCCACGCAGTCCCGTCTCCAGCAGCATGCCGCAGGCGCAGACCAGCGCGGCGGCGCAGAACAGGGCGACGAACGCCCCGGCGAAGGCGGCCTTGCGGTGTCGGAGCGTCTTCAGGGCCACAAAGATCATGGAGGTCAACGCACCCACGCTCCCAGCCTGGTCATCCGCTCGGCGACCTGCTCCGAGGTGGGCGCCGCGACGGAGTCCACGATCCGGCCGTCGGCCAGGAACAGCACCGCGTCGGCGTATGAGGCGGCCACCGGGTCGTGGGTGACCATCACCACCGTCTGTCCGGTTACGTTCACGATCTCCCGCAGCAGCGTCAGCACGTCACGGGCGGTCATCGTGTCCAGCGCGCCGGTCGGCTCGTCACCGAACACGACCTCCGGCCGGGTGACCAGCGCCCTGGCGATGGCCACCCGCTGCTGCTGGCCACCGGACAGCTGCGCGGGCCGGTGGCCCGTCCGCCCCGTCAGGCCCACCTTGGACACGACCTCGTCGAGCCATGCCCGGTCCACCCGTACGCCCGCCAGGCGCAGCGGCAGCGTGATGTTCTCGATCACGGTGAGCGCCGAGACCAGGTTGAACGCCTGGAACACGAAGCCGATCCGCTGCCTGCGCAGCTCGGTCAGCGCGGTCTCGTCCATCCCGGCCAGTTCGGTGCCGCCGAGCCGTACCGAACCCGAGGACGGCACGTCCAATCCCGCCGCGCAGTGCAGGAAGGTGCTCTTGCCCGAGCCCGAAGGGCCCATGACCGCGGTGAAACTCCCGCGTGGGATGCCTATCGACACCTCGCGCAGGGCCGCGACCGCGCCCTGCCCCTTGCCGTACACCTTGCTCACCGCGTCCAAGCGCAGCACGTCTGTCATGGCTCCCAGCCTGCTGACCAGGCACGGAGCGGACCAGAGACACGGTCACGCCTGCACCATGACCTCATCATGATCCGGACACTGGTAGACATATCCCTGTGATTCACGTGCTGCTGGCCGAGGACCAGCACGTCATCAGGGGCGCCCTGGTCGCGCTGCTCAGCCTCGAACCGGACCTGGAGATCGTGGCGGCGGTCGAGTCGGGCGACGCCGCCGTACCGTCGGCCCTGGTCCACCGGCCGGATGTCGCGGTGCTCGACATCGACATGCCCGGCACGCTCGACGGCCTGGCCGCCGCGGCCGAAATACGCGCGAAGCTGCCGTCGTGCCGCACGCTCATGCTGACCGGGCACGGCAAGCCGGGGCACCTGCGGCGGGCGCTCGGGGCGCAGGTGGACGGGTTCCTGTTGAAGACCGCGCCGCCCGAGGACCTGGTCGCGGCGATCCGCGACGTCGCGGCGGGCAAGCGGGTGCTCGACCCCTCGCTGGCGGTCACCGCCTGGGACCTGGCCGACAACCCGCTGACGTCGCGAGAGGCCGACGTGCTGCGGCTGGCGGCGGGCGGCGCCGACGCGGCCGAGATAGCGGCCAAGCTCTTTCTCGGCGCGGGCACGGTACGCAACTACCTGACCGCCATCGTCGCCAAGCTCAATGCCCGAAACCGTACGGACGCCGTCCGCATCGCCACCGAGGCGGGCTGGATCTAACCGACCAGGTGCATGGAGGTCGGCGCCTGGGCCGTCAGCTCGAACCAGCCGTCCTCGCGAGCCGTGCCGAGCCGCCCGTCCAGGGCCGCCAGGCGGGTGGTCAGGTTGCCGATCCCGGCCGAACCGGGCCGCCCCTCCGACGAGCGCACGCCGTCATTGCGTACGCGGAGCCGTACCACGCCTTCCTCCACCACCGTCGTGATCGCACAATGCCGGGCCGAGCTGTGCCTGAGCACGTTGGTCACCGCTTCCCGGAGCACGGTGCCCAGGACGTTCTCCACTTCGGCGGACAGCTGCGCGTGCGCGAGGCCGAGCTCCACCTGGATGCCCGCGGCGGCCAGCACCGACCGTGCCGACTCGGCCTCGGCGGCCAGCGACAGCGCCGGCCGCTCACCGGAGATGACCCGCAGATCTCCCTCCGCCTTCTCGGCCATCGCCAGTACGTCCGCCAACTCGGTCCGGGCCCGCGCGGGGTCCAGGCGCCTGGCGAGTTCGCACTTGAGCAGGATCGCGGCCAGGCTGTGGCCGAGCAGGTCGTGCAGGTCGCGCGCGGCGCGCAGGCGCTCCTCGACCACGGCGGCGCGGGCCAGCGCCTGCCTGGCCTCCTGCAGCTCCCGTACCAGCTGAGCGAGCTTGAGCAGCCCGTACACGACCAAGCCGGTCACGAGCGTGCTCGCGGTGAAGTTGACCGTCAGCGGGACCGGCAGGCCGAGCAGCACCGCGCTCACCGCGACGCTCGCCATCACGCACCCGACCAGCGGCCAGGCCACGCTCCACGGGAACGCGAGCAGGATCGGACCGGCGAGGAACCCGGCCGCGCCCAGCCAGGCCCGCCCGAACACCGGAATCGGCAGGTAGACCAGCAGCGCCAGCAACGCGAGCGCGAGCATGTGCCGCCCGTTGATCGAACGGAGCTGCATGACGACGATCACCGCGAGACAGGCCGCGGCGGGCACCATCAGGCTCGCGGGGACGAACAGCAGCGCCTTGATCGAGAACCCGACCACCACCGCGGCGAGCAGCGCGACCGACAGCCGGTAGGCGCCCGGGTCCTCGGCCGCCTCCGCCTGTGCCGGCCCCTCGGGCAGCACGGCGTCCACGGTCAGCCGGCCCTCGGCGGACAGGCCCGTGGTCAGGCTGCCGCCCGCCGCACCCAGCTGCCGGGTCAGGTCGGCCAGGCTCTCGTCCTCGGCGGTGCGGGCGCCGTCGTGGGTGACGCGCAGGCGTACCGTCCCGTCGGTGGTGGTGGTCTCGATCACGCAGGTCGTGGCCGTGTTCTGGCGTACGGCCTCGGTCACCACCTCGCGCAGCACCGCCGCGAGCAGCGCGCCCGCGGGGCCGAGCGGCTCGGAGTGCCCGACCCGCGTCTCGGTCTCGATCGCCGCGGCCGTCAGCATCGCGCGGGCGGTCGTCATCTCGGGCGCGAGTGACGTGGCGCGGTAGCCCGCGGCGGCGTTCCTGGCGTCGGCCAGGGAGCGGCGGGCGGTGGCGACGACCTCGCCAAGCGTCTCCGCGGCGCGTTCCGGGCGGTCCAGGGCGGACCGTACGCCTGCGGCGATCGCCGCGAGCCCTCTGCCGAGGCCGTCGCTCAGCCCGGTGGCGATACGCAACCGCTCCTCGGCCGCCGCCGCCAACGCCAGCGCGAGCCGGGCGGCGTACATCTCGTCCACCCGATCGGTGAGCCGGGTGAGGCCGTAGATCACCAGGGCGACCAGCACCATGCTGATCGCGGGATCCGCCGGACCGACGACGGCGGCGCTGACCGCCACCAGAGGGGCCAACGGCCATGCCGGGGTCAGCAGCAGCGATCCGCCCAGGAAGCCGAGGATCCCGACGGAGGTGCCGAAGCCGAGCGTGGCCGCGTAACCGACCGCCGCCTGTACGACCAGCAGCCACGGCCCCCTGAACCGCCGCAGGGAGCGCAGTACGTAGACCAGCTGCAGCCCGAACGCCACGATCGCGAGTGGGGACCCCGCCAGCACATAGACGGACGCGAACCCGGCGAGCACCACGATCACGATCCCCCGCGCCAGGCGCGGCTCCGGAACCTGCGACAACTCACTCCCCCGTGTCAGATCGGGGGCAAGCCTACGGGTTGTCCGTTTCGTGAGGAGGTCATGGGTCGTCGGTGACGCGGTCTCTGGTTCGAAGTTCGGCGGCTCGGCAGAGTCGTTGACGCAAGCCGAACGATCACTGAAGAGGACCCCTGATGCGAAACCTTGCCAGACTGTCCGCCGCCGGAGCGGCCACCGCCATCCTTGCCACCGCCCTCGCGACCCCCGCGCAGGCGGCGACCGTCTCGTGGAGTGCCTGCCCCACCGGGCCCGGTGTCGACGCGCGACAGGAATGCGCCACGCTGAAGGTTCCCCTGGACTATCAGGCGCCCGGCGGGCCGACGATCTCGCTGGCGGTGTCGCGGATCAGGACCGCCAAGCCCGCGTCGCGTCGTGGCGTGCTGCTGATCATCCCTGGCGGGCCGGGCAGCCCGGGCCTGAACCGGCCCAGCGTCCAGGTCAAGCGGCTGCCGCAGGACGTGCTCGACCGCTTCGACGTCATCGGGTTCGACCCGCGCGGCGTGGGCCAGAGCTCCCCTGTCTCCTGCGGGATGGCGACCGGTGATCTCTCGTTCACCAAGCTCAAGCCGTACCCCGACGCCGACGGCGGCATCGCGGAGAACGCCGCCTGGTCGCGCAGGATCGCCGAGGCCTGCGCCCGCAACGGCGGGCCGCTCATCCGGCACATCAGCACCCGTAACGAGGCCAGGGACATCGACGCCATCCGCCGGGCGCTGGGCGAGAAGAAGATCTCCTACTGGGGTGTCTCCTATGGCACCTACGCGGGGGCCGTCTACGCCACCATGTTCCCCGAGCGCACCGACCGGGTCGTCCTGGACAGCAACGACGATCCCGATCCGAGCCGGGTGGCGCGGCAGTGGCTGGCCAACTACTCCATCGGTGTGGAGGACCGCTTCCCCGACTTCGCCGCCTGGGCCGCGGCCCGTGACGCCGACTACGGCCTCGGTACGGACGCGGCGGCGGTCCGGCGCACGTTCCTGGAGCTCGCGGCCGAGCTGGACCGCGAGCCCTTGCCGTGGCCGGGCGCCAACCCCGAGGAGCTCAACGGCAACCTCCTCCGGGAGACCATGCTCAACGCCCTCTACTCGGACGCGAACTTCCCGATGCTGGCCGGACTCATGCGGGCCGCCCTGACCACCGGCGAACTGCCCCCGGCGAACACGCCGCCGGCGGCCGTCCTGCAGAACACCGCCGCCCACGCCGGCGCCACCATGTGCAACGACGTCGAGTGGACGGACTCGGTCGCCACGTTCCAGCGGCAGGTGGCGCGTGACCGGATCGCCCACCCGCTCACGGCGGGCATGCCGGTCAACATGGGGCCGTGCGCGTACTGGCCGGTCAAGCCCGCGGAGTCACCCGTACGGGTCGGCTCACGTGGCCCGGCCAACGTGCTGCTCATCCAGAACCTGCGTGACCCGGCCACGCCGTACAGCGGCGCGCTGAAGATGCGGCAGGCGTTCGGACAGCGGGCCCGCATGGTCAGCGTCGACTCCGGCGGCCACGGCGCCTACCTCGCCAACGGCAACGCCTGCGGCGACCAGACCGTCACCGGCTTCCTCACCACCGGCCGGCTGCCGAACCGCGACAAGGCCTGCTGACCGGCCTCGCTCCGTACGGTTACCTAGGCCATCGCCGGAGAAAAAAATCATTAGCTGATATGCGCAGGTCGCAGAGGTAACCGAGTGACCGAAAACCCGCCAGGAACGCCTAAATGGGGCGCACCTTAATGAATGACGAGCTAGCGTGACAAAGGTCAACACCTCTCGTCACGCTGGTCGGCGTGCTTCACTCCGGCCACGTCAGACACGAAAGCGATCTGGCTTGAACATCAAGAAGCTCGCACCCGCCCTCATGGCCACCGCCGTCGCGACCGCGCTGCTGAGCGCCCCGGCCGTCGCCACCGCGGACGTCGCGGCCACGCACAAGAAGTCCGCCAA
The DNA here is from genome assembly GCF_040648335.1 of Nonomuraea sp. NPDC049158. NCBI lineage: Bacteria > Bacillati > Actinomycetota > Actinomycetes > Streptosporangiales > Streptosporangiaceae > Nonomuraea > Nonomuraea sp. NPDC049158. The sequence continues at coordinate 31,356 of NZ_JBEZDM010000035.1, read as the reverse complement.
ATGCGCGTCGCCCAGTGGATCGAAGATCAATATCTCCTGGGGTGACGGCAACGTCTCCACCACGGTCTACTTCAACAACCACTGCAACCAGAAGCGCGCCATCAATCTCCAGTTCGTCCAGGAGAACGGCAAGATCTTCGACAAGTGCATCACGGTCAACCCCAAGACCAAGGGCAAGAAGAAGATCGGTTACAGCATGCCCAACAAGGTGACGTTGCCCAAGAGCTGCTAGGCAGCCCAATGCGCGCTGTCGCCCCTTTTAAGGGCGGTGGCGCGCCGACGACGTTATCGAAGAAGGGGCGGCCGATAAACCCAGAACGTGGCGAGGCGATCCACGGGACACACCGCGCACGGCGCGTCATCCGCTCTTGACAGCGCGTGTATGGTTCCGTAAGTGCTTGATCAGCATTCGCGACAAAGGTGATTCGCATGTCATATCCCTCCCATGACCGCCATGATCGCCACCCGGGGTCGGCCCGGCCGAGAGTCAATCCGGCGCGAGTGTGGGGAGGCGGCGTGGCCGCCGCCGTGGTGGCCGCACTGATCGTGGTCGTCGGAGCCATGATCAGCAACCGGCTTCTGGGCATCCGTGCGCTCACTCCGTACGGGAACTCCGCTTACGGCAGCACGGCGATCACGGGATACGCGATCTCGGCCGCCACGGCGGCGCTCGTCGCGACGCTCCTGCTCTATGTCCTCATGCTGTCGACGCCGGAGCCGACCAAGTTCTTCGGCTGGATCGCCGGGCTCTTCACCGTGATCATCACGATCCTGCCGTTCATGTACTCCGTCGACCTCATCAGGCAGATCGCCACGGCCGCCATCAACCTCGTCGTCGGCATCGCCATCTTCTCGCTCCTGGCCTCGATCGGGCGCACGGCCATAGAGTTCGAGCACGTATCGGACCCCGACCCGTACCCGTACGAGCAGCCCCGTGGGTATGAGCCGCAAGGATACGAGCCGCGCGGATACGACCAGCGGGGATACGACCAGCGGGGATACGACCAGCGGGGACCTGAGCCCCGAGACCACGAGCCCAGGGGACACGGGCAGCGCAGTTACGAGCGCCCTCGCGCGTACGAACAGCGCGAATACGAGCGCCGAAGCCGCGACCCGTACAACTGATCGGCTTTTGTCAGCCCGTACTCTTTTCCGGTGATTTGGTATCACCTCTCGGAGCTGACCGGGCATGCTTAAGGGCAGACGCGAGGACCAGGCGGTCATCGACGGCCTGCTGGAGAGCGCGCGAGCGGGGCGCAGCGGCGCTCTCGTGATCTACGGTGATCCGGGCATCGGCAAGAGCGCCCTGCTGGGAAGCTCCGCCGAACGGGCCACCGATCTGCGGGTGCTCCGCAGTGTCGGGGTGGAGACCGAGGCCGAGCTCCCGTTCGCGGCGCTGCACCAGTTGCTGCGGCCGGAGCTGGCTCGCGCGGAGGCGCTGCCCGAGCGACAGGCGCTCGCGCTGAAAGGCGCGCTCGGCCTCGGTGCGGCCACAGGCGAGGACCGTTTCCTCATCGGACTCGCGACACTGTCCCTGTTGTCGGAGATCGCCGAGGACGGCCCGCTGCTCTGCCTGGTGGACGACGCGCACTGGCTGGACCGGGCCTCCGCTGACGCGCTGGTCTTCGCGGCCAGGCGGCTCGACGCCGAGGGGGTCGTCCTGCTCTTCGCCGCGCGTGACGGGTTCAACGCGCAGGGCCTGCCGGAGCGCCGGCTCGGCCCGCTCGACGCGGAGTCGGCGGCCGAGCTGCTGACAGAACGCGACCCGCACCTGGCGGAGGGCCTCAGAAGCCGGGTCCTGACCGAGAGCTGCGGCAACCCGCTCGCGTTGATCGAGCTGCCGCGCACCGCCGACCCGTTCACTCCGATGCCGCTGCCGCGCCGGATCCAGGAGGCGTACGCGATCCGTATCGCGCGACTGCCGGCCGGAGCCCAGCTGATGATCCTGCTGGCCGCCGTCGAGGACACCGGCGACCTGGGCACCGTACTCCGGGCGGCCGAACGGCTCGGGATCGGCGCCGGGTCACTCGGTACGGCCGAGCAGGCCGGCTTCCTCACGACCGGCGGCGGCCGCACCTTCGCCGACGGTGGCGGCGTCACGTTCGCGCATCCGCTCATGCGGGCCGCCGCCGTCCATTCGGCCCCCTTCGACCAGCGGCTGGTCGCGCACCGCGCGCTGGCCGACGTACTGGACGAGCAGGACGACAGGCGGGCCTGGCACCTGGCCGCGGTCGCCCTGGGGCCCGACGAGCAGGTGGCCGACGCGCTGGAACGCGCCGCGGAACGGGCCAGGACACGGCACGGCCACGCGGCGGCGGCGGCCGCGCTCGAACGCGCCGCCGAACTCACCACCGACCCGGGATCGCTGGCCAGACGGCTGACGGAGGCGGCCGTGGCCGCCGCGGACGCGGGGTTGCCCGACCGAGCCCAGGCACTGGCGGAACGGGCCGCCCGCCTCGTCGAAGACCCGCGCTCCATCGCCAGGCTCGCCGGGCTCCGCGCCAGGGTCGCCTTCGAACGCGGCTCCGTCCACACCGCCCACGACATTCTGCTCGCCGGCGCGAGCCGGGTCGCCGAGCTGGACCCGGTCGCCGCCGGTCTCATGCTCGTCGACGCGGGGCGCAACGCCTGGCAGCTCAGCGACCCGCGGCGGGTCGAGGAGGCCGCCGTACGGCTCCGCCGCCTGCCGCTGCGCGAGGAGGACGGCCTGGACACCGCCGTGGACGCGGTCGAGGCGGCCGCCGAGTCGCTCGGCCACGGCCCGGCCAGAGCGCTGCCCGGCATGCGCCCGCTGGTGCTCGACGCGCGCGGTATCGAACGCGGCTCCTACGGTCTGCGGGTCAACGGCGCGTTCGTGGCTGGGCTGGTGGGCGAGTTCGAGGCGCAGCGGGAGATCTCGGCGGCGCTGGTCGAGGAGTGCGCTGCGCTCGGCATGACCGGCTGGCTGCCGATCGCGCACGTGACGCTGGCCGCGTCCGCGGTCTATCTCGGCCGGTTCACCGACGCCAAGGCCGATGCCGCGGAGGGTCTGCGGATCGCCAGGGACTTCGGCCAGCCGCACCGGACCGGCTACCTGGAGGGCATGCTGGCCTGGATCGCCGCCGTCGAGGGCGACGACGCCAGGTGCGCGGAGCTGGCCGCGCGCTGTGCCGAGCATTTCGCCGCGACCGGCATCGCCAACGGCGTGGCCTGGTCGGAGTGGGCCCAGGCGATGCTCGATCTGAGCCGTGGCCGCCACACGCAGGCGCTGGACCGGCTGGAGTCCGCCCTCGCCGGACCGGTACGCCACCAGATCCAGGCCGTCTACTTCGCCGCCGACCAGGTCGAGGCGGCCGTACGCGCGGGACTGCCGGACCGGGCGAAGGAGCCGCTCGAACGGCTGGCGGAATGGGCCGGCGCCGCCCGGCTCGACTGGGCCGACGCGGTGCTGGCCCGCTGCCGCGCGCTCGTCGAGCCGGGCGACGAGCTTTTCTCCGCCGCGCTGAAGCCACACAGCCGGCCCTTGGAACAGGCCAGGACCGAACTGGTGTACGGCGAATGGCTCCGCCGCGAGCGGCGCAAGCGCGACGCGCGGACCAAACTGCGTGCCGCGCTGGAGACGTTCCAGCGGCTCGGCGCCGCCCCGTGGGCCGAGCGGGCCGCGGCCGAACTCCGTGCCGCCGGGGAGATCATCGCCGCTCCCGCCGCCTTCGACAAGCTGGCCGACCTGTCGCCGCAGGAGCTGCAGATCGTCCGCCTGGCCATGACGGGCCTGACGAACCGGGAGATCGGCGCCAGGCTCTTCGTCAGCCCCAAGACCGTCAGCTACCACCTTTACCGGGCCTTCCCCAAGCTCGGCGTCTCCTCCCGGGTGGAGCTGGCCAGGCTGGACCTAGGCGCGACGTAGCGCGGGCGCCACGGCGGCGGCGACCGCGAGCGCCACGCACCCCGCGATCACCGCGCCGACCGCCGGCCAGGGCACACTGATCGCGATCGGCCCGGCGATCTGCACCAGCGAGCTCCAGAGTCCGCCCAGGCTGATCGCCGCGACGGCGGCGGCCAGCACCACGCCGATGGCCACGACCAGGAGCGCCTCGCCGGCGACGTACCTCACCACCTGAGCGCGGGTCGCGCCGAGCAGTCGCAGCGACGCCCGCTCCGCCGTCCGGTCGGAAGCCGCCATCAGCAGGATGTTGACCAGTGAGATCGCGGTGTAGGCGAGGATGATGCCGAGCACCACCAGAAGCCCGAGGCGGCTGGCCGAGCCGCGCCGGTCGCCCGTCTCGCTCACCCAGGCGTCCTTGGTGAGCGCCCGCGCGTTGTGCCCCTGCGTGGACCGCCGCAGCGCGGACTCCACCTCCCGTGCCGAGGCTCCTGGCCGCAGCTTCACATAGGCCGTGGTCACCGGCGCGGAGAAGGCGTGTGCCGTGGTGACGTAGGAGTCGGACGGCGCGTTCGGGGCGAGCAGCGCGACCACCTTGAGCGAGATCTCGCTGCCGTCGGCCCGCCACAGCTTCGCGCTCTCGCCGAGTTCGAGTTCCCACGTCTCCGAGACCGCGATGGTCCGGTCGTTCAGCTGAGCCAGGGAGCCCTTGGTCACCGGGATGTCGAGCACGCTCCCGAGCCGGGCCGGGTCCACGGCCTCGGTAGGCCGCTGGATCAGCGCGGTCTTGCCCTCAAGGGTGTACATGCTGGTCGGGGCCGTGGTCGCGATCTCCACATCGCGGATGGCCCGCAGGCGCTCGACGAGTTGCCGATCCAGTCCTACGGATCCTTCGGGGAGCACCAGATAGTCGGCCCGTACGGGCGCCGCCTGCGTCGCGGTCTTGGCCGCCTCGGTCATCGCGGCCGCGCCGAGCAGCGCGGCGGCCAGTCCCACCGCCACCAGGACCGGTGCCGCCGTCGCCGCGGTCCGCCTGACGGAGGTGGCCGCGGCGGCGGGCACCAAGGTGGCGCCCACGCCGCGAAGGCGGCTCAGCGGTACGGCGAGCAGCCTGGCGACCGGTCGCACGACGACCGGGGCGAGCAGGCCGACGCCCGCCACGAGCAGCATCAAGATCGGCATGAACGACTTGTTGTTGGTGGCGCCCTGCGGATCGCTCACGGCGTTCACCACCATGCTGATCAGCGCGGCGGTGAACAGCCCCGCTCCGACGAGCAGGCGCCCCCAGGTCATCACCCGAGGCTCGATCGCGGCCTCGCGCATGGCCTCCGCCGGGTGCACCCGACCGGCCCGCCTGGCCGCGACGCTCACGCCGGCCAGCGCGACCACCACGCTCACGACGAAGGCCGTGACCGCCGGCCAGGTCTGCCTGCTCGGCACCAGCCAGGCGGGCGCCATCCCGAGGCCGACCAGCCAATCCAGAATCGGCCCCGCGGCGTACGGCCCGGCCAGCGCCCCCAGCGCGGAGGCGGCCACGGCGACGAATCCGGCCTCTCCGTACACCATGCGCCGCACCTGACGGCGGGTCGCGCCGACGGTCCGCAACAGCGCGAACTCGCGCCGCCGCTGCGCCACCGCGAACGCGAACGTCGACGACACCACGAAGACGGCGATGAACACGGCGAATCCCGCGGCGATGCCGACGATCGTGTTGGCGTTGTCGCGGGCCCGCTCGTCGCCCTCGCGGTTGGGGTCCATCAGCGCCCGCTCCTGCCCGGTGAGCACGGGTACGCCGCTCGGCCTCGTCCACAGGGCGAGCGCGTCGATGCGCGGAGACAGCCTGGCGGCCTGATCGTCGGTGAAGAACACGGTGGGCGGGCCGTCCGTCACACCCACCACGGTGTACGGCTTCGTCCCCGACCGCGTGATCACGCTGACTTTGTCGCCTACCCGGGCTCCCGTGCTCACCACGATTTCCCGCGCCGTTCGCGGCGCCCGGCCTTCGACCAGCCGCTGCGGCGCCGTACGGGACGCCGACCAGGGCCGGCCCACCGCGTCCCCGCCCAACTTGCCCTGTCCGCTCGCGACCTGCGCGGGGAAGATCCGGTCGAGGACCGCGCCGGGAAAGCGGGCCGCCAGCTCGGCCGTCAGGCCGTGTCTCTCCGCCAGCGGCCGGCTCTGCTCTCCCTGCCAGGTCTCCACGCGCAGCCGCTCGTCGGGCACGACCACGTACGGCGTGGCGGCGTAACGCTGCGGGGCGCGGTCGGGAGAGTCCACAGTGGTGGCCAGCACCTGACCCATCGCGGCGATCAGGGCGGCGCCGAGCGCGAGCGCGAGGAAAGTGCCGACGAAGGAGACCAGGCGCGTGCGCAGGGTGTGCCACGCGATGTTCAGCACGACTCCTCCAGCATCAACATGCGGCCCGAGACGGCCTCGGCCGTGGGGTCGAGCAGCTGACCGCAGATCCGGCCGTCCGCGAGGAACAGGACCCGGTCCGCGTACGCCGCCGCGGCCGGGTCGTGGGTGACCATCACGATCGTCTGCGCGTGCCGGTCCACCAGCGAGCGCAGCAGCCTCAGCACGTCCCGGCTGGTGTTGGTGTCCAGCGCGCCGGTCGGCTCGTCGCCGAAGAGCACGGCGGGCCTGGCGACCAGCGCCCTGGCGATGGCCACGCGCTGCTGCTGGCCGCCGGACAGCTCGGCGGGACGGTGCCCGGCCCGCTCCGCCAGACCGACCGCGTCCAGGCTCTGCCGTACCAGCTCACGGTCCACCCTGCGGCCCGCCAGCTTCAGCGGCAGCGCCACGTTCTGCTCCGCGGTCAGGGAGGGCAGCAGGTTGAACGACTGGAACACGAATCCGACGCGGTCGCGACGCAGCAAGGTCAGCTTCCGCTCCGTCAGCTGGGTCAGGTCCCTGCCGTCCACCATGATCCGCCCCGACGTGGGCTTGTCCAGGCCGGCCGCACACTGCAACAACGTGGACTTGCCCGATCCGGACGGCCCCATCACGGCGGTGAAGGTGCCCCGGCCGAACCCGACGCTCACGTTGTCGAGCGCGGTGACGCCGTGCGCGTAGTGCTTCGTGACCGCCGTCAGCTCAACCGCGGAGTCCAAGGCTTCCATGAGTTTCACGATCAGAACGCTAGGGACGCCGGCCCGCCCGCGGTATCGGACAAGTGACTAGGACCGCCATGCGTTCATTTTGATCACCCATGAGTTCGTCTGGAGCCGGCGGAGGGCACCAAGTCGGAGCGGACAAACCAACTAAAGAAGGATGTTCAATGACAAAAGCGATCATCCCCATCATTTTCGCCCTTGCGATAGCCGTCATGTCGCCTACGGCCGCCGGCGCGCTCACCCGCCTGGAGCCGAACGAACAGGACCGGACCTTCCTCCGGCATGCGCACCAAGGCAACCTGGCCGAGATCCAGGCCGGACAGGCCGCCCAGGACATGGGCGCCAGCCAAGCGGTCCGGGAGCTGGGCGCCAAACTGATCAGCGATCACACGAAGATGGACGACGACGTGACCCGGGTCGCCAAGCAGGTAGGGGTGGACCTGCCCACCAAGCCGAGCACCGCCCAGCGCCGCCAGCTCGGGGAGGTGGCCGGCAAGAACGGCGAAGCATTCGACCGGGCATGGCTGGCCGCGCAGATCGCCGGACACCGCCAGAGCCTCGCCAACGGCGCCAAGGAACTGCGGAAGGGATCCTCGCCGGAAGTGAAGCAGCTCGCCACCGATGCCAAGCCCATCGTCCAGACGCACCTGGACCTCCTGCTGGCCGCCAAAGACGGCACCTGAAGCTGTAGGCCTGACGCGTCAAAGGTCCAGGATGACGTCCTCACGTGGCCGGGAGCAGCAGATGAGCGCGTCGCCTTCGGCGGGCGCGTCGAGCGGCTGGGGCGAGTAGTCGACGCTTCCGGCCAGCAGGCCGCTCTCACAGTTGTGGCAGACGCCGGTACGGCATGACCAGCGGGTGGGCACGTCACAGGCTTCGGCGAGCTCCAGCAGGCTCGCGTACACGGTGCTCCAGTTCACCGTCAGCCCGCTGCGCGCGAAGGAGACCGCGGGCCCGTCGCCCGGCGGACCCGCGGGTGGGTGCACGGGGGTCACGGCAGCGCCGGTGACACCGGGCGTCAGAGACGGACCGGCGCCGAAGATCTCCGTACGGACATGGGAGGGAGCGAGCGCGGAGGCGGCGAGCGCGACCGGCAGGTCCCGCATGAGCGCGGGAGGGCCGCACACGTACGTGTCGGCGCCGCGGGGCAGGCCGAGGCCGCAGAGCAGGTCGAGGGAGAGCCGGCCTTTGGAGTGGTAGTCGACGCCCTGCCGGTCGCCGGGGGCCGGGCGGCTGTAGCAGACGTGCCGGTGCGCGTTCGCCAGCCGGTCGAGCAGATCGCGGCTCTCGTCGGCGAAGGGGTGCTCGGTGCCGTCGCGAGCGCCGTACAGCCACCACACCTCACGGGGGGATCGCTCGGCGGCGAGCGCGTACAGCATGGCCATGACGGGGGTGGCACCGATACCCGCAGAGATGAGGGCAACGGGACCGTCACCGGGCACGAGCGTGAAGGCACCGCGCGGGGCCGCGCACTCGAGAACGTCTCCGGTACGCAGATGGGCACGCAGGTATCCACTGGCCACCCCGTGCGGCTCCTGCTTGATGCTGAGGCGATACTCCCCGCCGCCCGGAGGGCCGGACAGCGAGTAACTGCGGATCAGCGACGGCCCGCCGCCCTCGGATGGCACCCGAACGGTGAGGAACTGCCCCGGCAGCGCGGCAGGATGCGGGCCGCCGTCGGGCGCGGCCAGCGTCACGGAGAACACGCTGGTGCTCTCCGCCTCGATCCGCTTCACCCGGAGCGGCCGGAACCCCGTCCAGGCCGGCGGCGGAGAGACGGCGGGGGCCAGCCCCGCGTTGCCACCGGTCGCGCCGGAGGCGTCCTGGTCGAGCAGCGCCTGCAACGACGTTCTCCAGCCAGGACTGAGAGCGGGAATGCGCAGCGCCCGCGCGAGCTGCGGCCGGGAGTGGCCCGGCAGGTACAGCAGCGCGTCGATGTCGGCGACCGTCATCTCCTCGGGGCCGGAGGCGACCTTGACGAGCTCCTGCCCCGCCTCCACCTTGCCCTCGACGAGGACCTTCAGGTAGAAACCCGGCCGCCGGTGGGACACCAGCAACGCGGCCATCTGGGGCTCCCCCATCCGCAGCCCCACCCGGTAGCAGGTGACCCGCGGCTGGGTGACCTCGAACAGCGCCTCGCCCACCTCGAACCGGTCTCCGATGCGGACCTCGTCGTCCGGCAGTCCGTCGACGGTGAAGTTCTCCCCGAACTGCCCGTAGGCGAAGTCGTCGCGGCCCAGGTACTCCTGCCAGTGGCGGTAGGAGTCGAGCTGGTAGACCAGGACGGCGCGATACTCACCGCCGTGCCCGGCCAGATCCCCCTGACCGTCCCCCTCGACGTTGAGCCGCCGCACCATCCGCGGGCCGGTGACGGCGTACTTCCACACACCGGTGTGCACCGTCTTGCCCTGCCAGGCGATGTCCTGCGGAAGGCCGACGTTGACCGATACCAGCCGCGCCATGCGCCCCTCCTCGCGTCAGCGTCTGAGTCCGCGTACGGGGTACGGAGCCGGACTACCGAACATACAGAACGAATAGCAACAAAACGGTCAGGTGCTGTTCGCCGGAAAACGGAGGGCGGTGCATTGCCTACCCTTAAATTATTAGTTAACTTTCCTGTATGAAGTCGCGCCCCCTAGCCGCGCTCACATTGGCTGCGGCCACCCTCATCACCGCATTCAGCCTCGCTTCGCCCGCACAGGCCGAAATACCCGGCTATGTCAAGCAGGGCACCTACGGCTGGCCCGACCAATGCGCCGGGATCGGCTACAACGGCCAGACCAACCACACCTGGCGCCTGTACTACTGCGAGACCGTCATCCCGACCAACTGGAACGCGCCCGGCCTTTACTACCTGTGGGTGCAGTACTAACCACAGCGAATACGAGCGCAACCGCAAGCTGCTCACAGAGGAGGCCAGCGCGGCCGTCCGCGGCGTCCACGCCTACGAGGCAGGCGCCCAGGTACTGGTCACCGAGGCCCACGCGCGTTTCCGCAATCTTCTCCCCGAGCTGCTGGACCGGCGTGCCGAGTTACTGCGTGGCGCGCCCAAACCCGGCGGAATGATGGCCGGACTGGCGGACAGTATCGACGCGGTGCTGTTCATCGGCTATCACGGCAAGGCGGGCACGCCCCGCTCGGTCATGGCTCACACCGTCTCTGGCGGAGTGATCGCCGACGTGCGCTGTAATGGCCGCTCGCTTGGCGAGATCGGCTTGAACACCGCGCTCGCCGCGCACAGCGGCGTACCGCCGGTGCTGGTGAGCGGCGACGACACCGTGGCGGCAGAGGCGGCCGACGTTGCCCCGGGCATCCACTCAGTGGTGGTCAAGCACGCGCTGGGCGCCCGCGCCGCCGCGCTGCTGCATCCCGACGAGGCATGCGACCGGATCGAACAGGCGATACCTGAGGCATTGGCCGGCCGCGGGGCCGTCCGTCCGCTGCGCTTCGACGGCCCCGTGCGGTTGGAAGTACAGGTACATCGGCCGCGGATGACCGAGTACGCGCTGCTGGTGCCCGGAATGGAACTCGAAGACGGCCGCACGCTGCGCTACGCGGCACCGGACTTCCCGACCGCGTACCAGGTCATTGAACTCATCGCCACGCTCGGCGCCATCTGATCCCGATCCGAACCGATGCACCTACCGGTGGACGGCGCGGCGTGGGCGAAGCCCGCGCGCAAATCAAGCGCGGCGGGCAGGCAGCTCGGCCAACCCCTCACCGGCCACACCGATACGGTCTGGGAGGTCGCTGTGGGCACGGTGGACAACAAGGCCATCGCGGTCACCGGCAGCATGGACTACGCCGTGAAGGTATGGGACCTGACCGCGTTGTAGCCACAGACAAAAAACCGCCCCTTGCCTGCGAGGTTTTCACAGGTAAGAGACGGTTTGATGTGGTGGAGGTGGCGGGAATCGAACCCGCGTCCTTCAACCCCAAGACAGGGCTTCTCCGGGCGCAGCCTGCTGTGCTTTTCTCAGCCCCGGCAATCACGCAGGCGTGTCGCCGACGGGCTCAGCCACTGTTTGATTTCCCGCTCTCCCCCGTGGCCGGGTTGAGCGGTTGAGCCTTCTAGCGATGCCAGATCCCGGGCCGAAGGCACTCCCGGGCTGACAGTGGCTACGCTACTTAGGCAGCGAGGGCCAGGTTGCCCTGGCCGACCACAGTGCTCTTAGAATTGGCACTTGTTGTTTGCGGTCACAGTGTTAACGAGGTTATGTCCGCAGTCCTCGGCCCGCTTCACCTGACTTGCAAAGTCGAAGTCGAAGCCAGTCACCCCCATGTGCAGTTGTCAACACGGCCCCGAAGAGCCGAGCAACAAGACCTTACATCCCCCAACACCTGCGGCGTCAACTTGATTCCCCACACGACGAAGCCCCCGGAAACGCGTAGGCGTTTCCGGGGGCCGACCGGCAGGGTCGAGCCGGTCCGGACGGCAGGACTTCCCCCGAGATGAAGTCCTGAACTCGTCACGGCGACTGCACCCGCAACCCCCCGAGCGGGGCAGTCACTGAGTAAGACGCAGCCGGCCGCCCGAACGGTTGCCTAGAGTGACAAGAAATCACTTATCGTCGCGCAGGCCGGAGAAGAAGTCGCCCGCGACCGCCGCGGGATCGTAGTTCTTGGTCAGGACGGCTATGGCCACATCTCCCTGCCAGCCCACGAACCAGCCCATCCGCTTCTCCTGGTCGCCCGCGGCCGTCACGCCGTAGACCTGGCCGCGGCCGGCCTGGGCGGGCGAGCCGGTGGCGCCGGCCAGCATCATGGCGGTCAGCGCCGTGCGTACCTTGGGCTCGACGGCGACCGGTTGCGGCGGCTTGACCGAGACCGTCTCCGTCGAAGGGTCGGGCGTCTTGGGGTCGGTCACCAGGACCGGCGGGTGCCAGGTGCCCGAGGCGATCGCTCCCGCGACGAGGGCCATGCTGAGCGGGCTGACCTCGACGTTCTGGCCCACGATGGCCTTGGCCTTGTCGGCGTCGCCGACCCGCGCGGACGGCGAGCCGCTGAACGAGGCGGGCAGCGAGCCGCTGAACGACTTGAGCGGCAGCCGCCAGTCCTTGCCGATGCCGAGCGCCTCGGCACTCTTGGCCAGGGCCTTGGCGTCGACGCGCCGGGCGAGCGAGGCCAAGGCGGTGACACAGCCCTTGGCGAAGTTGTCCTTGAAGGTCGGCGAGGCGCCGGTGACCTGGCTCGCCGTCACGAAGTGCGCGCCGCCCACCGTGCGCTCGGTTGGGCAGGCGAGCTTCTGCTTGGTCTTCATCCCGGTTTTGAGCAGCGCGTCGGCGGCCACGATCGAGAAGGCGGTGCCCGCCGGGAACTTGCCGGCGAAGGCGTCCTTCTCCTGGTTGAGGCCCTTCGTGCTCACCGCCAGGATCTCGCCCGTCGACCGGTCGACCGCCACCAGCGCACTGGTCTCCGTCCGCGCCACGGCGGTTTCGGCGGCGTCCTGCTTGGCGCTGTCGATCGTGGTGTGTACGGGTACGTTCTTGCGGCCGGGCCAGTCCTTGAGCTGCGCGACCTCGTCGTCGGTCTTGAGGTCGAGGATGATCACCCTAGTCTGCGTGGATCCGGTGAGGTAGTCCTGATAGGCCCGCTGGAGCCCGCTCTGTCCGTAGGAGTCGCCCGCCCGCTGCGGGCCGCCGAGTTTCTGCTCGGTCTCCGGGGTCAGCGCGCTGACCTTGCCGACGATGTCCTTGGGGTCGTCGGGCGCGACAGGCTGCTTCTGCGGTCGGATGATGAGCTGCGGGATCTTTTCGAGCCTGTCCTTCAGATCGCGGTAGCGCCGCTCGCCGAAGTTGGCGAGCGGGACGAACTGCTTCGGCGGCGACGACCTGATGCGGCTCAGCAGCCGGTCCTGGGCGAACCCGGTGTACTCCGAGAGCAGCCCGACGACCTCCTCCGCCTGGTCACCGAGCTGCGACGGGGTGACGCCGGCCACGTAGAGGAACTGGGGGCTCTGCAGCGGCGTGTTGTTGCGGTCGACGACCGACTGGCGGGGGTTCGGGTCGGTGGAGACGGCGAACCGCTGGCCGTCCTTCAGCTGCGGGTGTAGCACGGAGGGCGACCAGCGCACCCTCCACTGGCCGTTCACCAGGTGCAGCGGAAGTGCGCCGTCATACCCCCAGAGGGGGTTGTTCTCCCCCAGGTCGACCTCGGCGTGGAAGTCGGCCCGCGTCTGGTCGCCGGCCCGGCTGATGCTTTTGATCTTGAATCGGAACGAGGCCGCGTCGAGTTCCGCCTTCACGTCCGAGAGCGCCTTGCGTACGGTCGCCCGGTCACCGTCGGTACGGCCGGCGGCCAGGTCGTAGTCCTCCGTCTGCCAGCCCACCAGGAAGTCCCGCACGGCATCGTGCGGGGACGACTCCTCGAAGCAGGCGGTCAGCGACATGCTCGCGACGGCCAGCGTGACGGTCGCGGCCAGGCCGCGGCGTACGCGGCCCAGACGTACGGGACGGCTCATCGGTTGCGTTGCCGCACTGCCCGGGCCATCTCGCGCTTGGCCTGCTGCTCCGCCAGCGTCTGCCGCTTGTCCCAGTCCTTCTTGCCGCGGGCGATGCCGATCTCGATCTTGGCCCGGCCGTCCTTGAAGTAGAGCGACAGCGGCACGATCGTCAGCCCGCCCTCCTTGGTCTTGGCGGCGAGCTTGTCGATCTCCTTGCGGTGGAGCAGGAGCTTGCGCTTGCGACGGGCGGCGTGGTTCGTCCACGTCCCCTGGGTGTATTCAGGGATGTGGACGTTCATCAACCACGCTTCGCCATCGTCGATGGAGGCGTAGCCGTCGCTGAGGGACGCCCGTCCCTCGCGCAACGACTTCACCTCGGTGCCCTGCAGCACGAGCCCCGCCTCGAAGGTGTCCTCGACGTGGTAGTCGTGCCGGGCACGCTTGTTCTGGGCGACGACCTTCCGCCCGGTCTCACGTGGCATGCTCCGACCTTACCGGCGATTCGTCAGACCCTGAGGTAGCGGCGGAGCGTGACGAAGGATGCCAGCACACAGATGAACACACCGATCACCATGGTCAGCGTGATCACCGAGGCCACCGAGTCCCAGCCGAGCTGACTGCCGAACGCGAAATAACGCGCGATCTCCTCGAACAGGAAGACCTTGGCGACGATCAGCATCACGGCGGCGATCACTCCGCCCATCAGCCCGGAGATCACGCCCTCCATGACGAAGGGCAGCTGGATATAGAGGTTGGACGCCCCCACCAGCCGCATGATCCCGGTTTCTCGACGGCGGTTGAAGGCAGACAGCCGGACGGTGTTGCCGATCAGCAACGCCGCCGCCAGCACAAGGACGATGGCCACCGCCAGCGCGCCGGATCTCAGCTTGTCGAGCAACCCGAAGAACTGGTTGACCAGGTCCTTCTGGTTCGTCACCTGCGAAATGCCGGCCTTGCCCTGGAGCGCCGCCACCACCGGCTGATAGTTGTTGGGGTCCTTCAGCTTGACGCGGAAGGACGTGGGCATGTCCTCGACCTTGGTCGCTTCGGCGAGCAGCTTGTTGGCCCCGGTGCCATAGGCCTTCTGGAAGTTGGCGTACGCCTGGGCCTGGTCCTCGTAGAGGACCTGCGCGACACCGGCCATGCCCTGGAGCTCGGCCTTCAGATCCTTGGTCTGCTGGGCGGTGACCTCCTTGCCCTTGCAGGTGGGCATCGGGGAGTTCTTGGGGCACAAGAAGACCGAGAGCTCGACTCTGTCGTACCAGAAGCCCTGCATCATCGTGACCTGGGCATTGATCATCAGGCCGACGCCCAGCATCGCCATGCCGACGGCCACGGTGATGACCACTGCGATCGTCATCGTGAGATTGCGACGGAGGCCGATCCAGACCTCGGAGAAGATGAAGTTCGCCCGCATGTTCTGTCTACTGCTCCCTGTCAGTACGCCTGGCCGTACACGCCACGCGACTGGTCGCGGACGATCTTGCCGTCCTCCAGCTCCACGACACGCTTGCGCATGGAGTCGACGATGGCCGCGTCGTGCGTGGCCATGACGACCGTAGTGCCGGTCCTGTTGATCCGGTCGAGCACCTTCATGATGCCGATGCTCGTCGCGGGGTCGATGTTGCCCGTCGGCTCGTCGGCCAGCAGGATCATGGGCCGGTTGACGAAGGCTCGGGCCATGGCGACGCGCTGCTGCTCGCCGCCTGACAGCTCGTCGGGCATCCGGTGGGCCTTGCCTTCCAGGCCGACCAGCTCGATGACCTCGGGCACCACCTTGCGGATGAACCGCCGCGGCTTACCGATGACCTCGAGCGCGAACGCCACATTCTCGTAGACGTTCTTGTTCGGGAGCAGCCTGAAGTCCTGGAACACGCAGCCGATGCGGCGGCGCAGGTGCGGCACCTTGAAGTTGGACAGGCGGGCCAGATCCTTGCCGGCGACGTGAATCGCCCCGGAGTTGGGCCGCTCCTCCTTCAGAACCAGACGCAGGAAGGTGGACTTGCCTGATCCCGAAGGACCGACGAGGAACACGAACTCGCCCTTGTCCACGTCAACGGAGACATGGTCGAGAGCGGGCCGGTTCTGGTTCGTGTAGACCTTGGTGACATTATCGAAATGGATCACGAGAGCATCACGGCATGCCAGTCTAGGGGTCAGGACGGAAGCGAGGGTGGCACATGCCCACTTCCCGCCACACGCCTATCGGGGACGGCTTTCTTTACTGATGATCGACGTTCCGATTGGCCAGAGCACAGTCTAGGGGGAAGACTGGCATGGAACGTCCATAACGGAAACAAAACGATTGTGCGGCTAGACTTGGGGCTGACATGAGTTGCCAACACCTCGTATGCGCGCAGTGCGCCCACCCCGTGATCGAGGGCCGCTGCCCCCTGTGCCGAGCCAACCGCGAGCGGATGCACAACCACGGCTTCGCCGGGCTGTCACCCGCCCTTATCCTGCTGCTGCTGGTCGTGCTGCTCTTCCTGGCCTTGGTGCTCAAGCACCTAAGCGGGCTCTGATTCCTGCCGGCGCATCCAGCGGATCTCCGACTCGATGAAGCCATCGATGTCGCCGTCGAGAACGGCTGTCGGGTTGCCCGCCTCCGTGCCCGTGCGCAGATCCTTCACGATCTGGTAGGGGTGCAGCACGTAGTTGCGGATCTGCGTGCCCCATGAGGTGGTCGAGGCGCCCCGCAGCTCGGACATGCGCTCAGCCTCCTCCTGCCGCTTGCGCTCCAGCAGCTTGGCCTGCAGCACGTTCATCGCCGAGGCGCGGTTCTGGAGCTGCGAGCGCTCGTTCTGGCAGGAGACCACGATGTTGGTCGGCAGGTGGGTGATGCGGACCGCCGAGTCGGTCGTGTTGACGCCCTGGCCGCCGGGTCCCGACGAGCGGTAGACGTCGATGCGGAGCTCGTCCTCGTTGATGTCGATGTGGTCGGTCTGCTCGACGACCGGCACGATGTCGACCCCGGCGAACGAGGTCTGGCGGCGGCCCTGGTTGTCGAACGGGCTGATGCGGACCAGACGGTGGGTGCCGTGCTCGCCACGGAGCGTGCCGTAGGCGTAGGGGGCCTTGATCGTGAAGGTGGCCGACTTGATGCCGGCCTCTTCCGCGTAGGAGGTGTCGTAGACCTCGGTCGGGAAGCCCTTGCGCTCGGCCCACCGCAAGTACATGCGCAGCAGCATCTCCGCCCAGTCGGCGGCGTCGACGCCACCGGCCTGCGAGTTGATGGTGAGCAGCGCCTCGCGCGCGTCGTAGGGACCGGACAGGAGGGTGCGGACCTCCAGCGCGCCGATGTCGGACCGGAGCGAGGCCAGCTCCTTGTCGGCCTCGGCCCTGGTGTCCTCGTCGCCCTCCTCGGCGGCCAGCTCGTAGAGGACGCTGAGGTCGTCGAGACGGCGGACCAGCCCCTCGACGCGGTTGAGCTCACCCTGCATGTGCGAGAGCTTGCTGGTGACCTTCTGGGCCTGCTCAGGGTCGTCCCACAGGTCGGGCGCGGCTACCTGCCCCTCCAGCTCCTCGACCTGCTTGCGCATGGCGCCGAGGTCGAGCACGTCCTGGATGCTCCGCAGGGTGCCCGCGAGCTCGTTGATCTCTTCTGCTGGATCGATGCCTGCCACGTTTCCATAGGGTACGCGACCCTCGCGGGCCCGAATAACATGGCCACGTGCGTAGTTACGGTCGGCGGAAGGTGCTGGCGCTCGCCGCCGGCCTGCTGGCCGCGGCGGTCGGCTGCTCGGCGTCGCCACAAACCCAGCCCAGTCAGGTGGCGGCGACCACGGCCAAGCCCGTGACGCCGACGCCCTCGGCGGCGACCCCGCTGATCACCCCGGCCGACGCGGCCAAGGCGTTCGCCACCTTCACCGCCACCGATGACCTGCTGCGGGCCGGGGGCGACCTACGGCTGGCAATGGAGCTGACCCGCGACGCGGAGGCGCAGCTCACCTCGTCCGCGTTCCTGTCGACGGGCAACCGGCCGCCGCGCTACACGTGGGGCGCGCCGACGCTGTTCGTCCCGCGGTTCAAGCAGAGTGAGACGGCGGCCTGGTTCACGGTCCTGGCCACGCGCAACGGCCATCCGACGCTGCTGACGTTCGCCAATGCCGACGCCAAGACCGACGACTGGCGGCTCAGCTCGGCGACGCAACTGCTGCCAGGGCAGGACCCGCCCCACATTCAGCTCGACGCGGAGGGCTACGCGACCTTGCTGGCGCCCGACGACAAGAGCATCACCATCAGCCCGCAGTTCATGGGCCCGCTGCACGCCACGGTGGCGGAGGCGGGCGAGACGGGCGTGGCGGCCGGCCTGCTCGAACGGGGCCCCTACACCACGGACGTGGCGGAGCAGATCACCACCGACCGGGAACGCGCCAAGATCGGCGGGTTCAGCTACGACTCGATCTTCAGCGCGGGCGACTACCCGGTCTACGCGCTGCGCATGGTGGGCGGCGGGGCGCTGATCCAATACGCGATGACGCGCACGACGACGACCACGGTGGAGACGGACAAGATCGACTTCGTCCCGGTGCCTGAGTCGGCCCGCTGGCTCTATCACGAAGTCAAGGCCCGCCGCTTCCTGAAGACCACGGAGATCAACCAGTACGCGACGGTCGTCCCGCCATCCGGCACCCCGACCCCGACCGCCATCATCGCCCACACCGGCGCCCTCACCAAGGCCGTAGGCGGCGATCCCTAAACCCCTTTTTTTCTTTTACGGCAGGCACGGTGGGCCCCACCCGCCGTACGGGGCTGAGCCCTGTCCAGGGGCACGCTCCTCCGGTGGAGGTGGCTTGGCGCCGTGACGTGCGCATTCTTGGCCATGGCCTTCCCACGCAACAGTGGTGGTCGCTACGCGTAGGTCTCTCGTAGGCGTTGGAGGGCCTCGTGGGAGGGGGTGCCGGGGGCGGCCGTGTAGATGACCAGGCGTTGGTCGGCGCCGGCTATGGGGAGGAAGTCGCAGTCGAGTTCGATGGGGCCCGCGATGGGGTGGGTCATGTGCTTCGTCAGGGTGCGCTGGACCTCGATGTCGCGGGCCGCCCACAGTTCGGCGAAATGAGGGCTGCGCTCTTTCAGGTCGTCGACCAGGGCTCTGATGTCGGCGTCCCCTGGGTAGCGGCCGGTGGCTCGGAGGTCGGCCACGCACTTGCGGGCGAGTTGGAGCTTGTCGGCCGGCGTGGCCTGATCGCCGAAGAGCCAGCGCAGCGTGTTGCGTTCCCGGGGTGGCCTCTCTGACAGGTCGCCGATCAGGGCGACCAGCATGCTGTTCCAGGCGAGTACGTCGTAGCAGGCATTGACCACCATGGCCGGGACGTCAGTGAGGCGGTCCAGCAGGCGCCGGACGTTGGCGGGCACCTCGCGTGCGGGCCCGACGCGGGCCGGGGAGTGGTCGGCCAGCCGGAGCAGGTAGTCGTGCTCGTCGGCCGTCAGCCGCAAGGTCCGGCCGAGCGCGGTGAGGACCTGGTCGGACGGGTGCGGGCCGCGGCCCTGTTCCAGCCTGATGTAGTAGTCGACGGAGATGCCCGCCAGCAGCGCGACCTCCTCACGGCGCAGCCCAGGGGTCTGCCGGCGCGGGCCGGGCGCCAGCCCCACCTCGGTGGGCTGGATCCGGCTCCTCCGGCTACGCAGAAAGCCGCCGAGTTCCTCCCTGTTCATCCCCACCATCATGACCCAGCCCATCCGGGCCTGGTACTCCGAGTCCCAGCCCTGGCGGTGCCTACCCGCCTGGTACGGCCCCGGACCAGCATGTCCGCATGACGATCCTGGTAACCGGGGCCCGTGGACACGTGGCCCGGAGTCTCATACGGCAGCTCCTGGCGGCCGGCGAGCAGGTCCGCGCCGCCAGCAAGGATCCCGCCGCGACCCACCTGCCCACCGGCGTGGACGTGGTCGACGCGGGCAGTGCGGCACTCGCGCTGGACGGCGTCGACCGGATGTTCCTCTACGCCGACCGGCAGGGGCTGGACGCCTTCCTGGCGAAGGCCCGCGAGGCCGGAGTGCGCCACGTGGTCCTCCTGTCGGCCGCCCTGGCGGACCCCACGGCCTCGGACGCGATCGCCCGCATGCACGGCGTGGCGGAAGAGTCGGTGGCCGCCTCAGGGCTCTCCTGGACCGCCCTGCGGCCCGGCGCCTTCGCCACCAACACCCTCGGGTGGGCGCCGGAGATCATCGCGGCAGGCAAGGTCAGCAGCCCGTTCCCTGACACCCACTCGGCTCCCATCCACGAGGCCGACATAGCCGAAATCGCGCTGAAAGCGCTGACAGAAGATGGCCACGAGAACGCCGTCTACAAGTTGACCGGCCCCGAATCTCTCACCCAGCGCGACCAGATGAACACGATCGCGCGAGTGATCGGCAAGCCGATCGAGTGGCACCTACAGGACTTGGAAGCCCACCGCCAGGCTCTGTCCCGCTGGGGCTCACCGGAAGTAGTGGAGTCACTCGTTCAAAACTCCATAGCGGCCATAAACACTCCAGAAACGCCATCAACCACATTCACTGAGCTAACCGGCAAACCCCCAAGAACCTTCGCCCAATGGACGGAAGACCACAAGCACGCCTTCACGGCCACAAACTAACCAGAGGCCGAGAGCCAAGACGCGACCACGGCCGGGGCCAAGAAGACGCACGTCACGGCGCTCAGCCACCTCCACCGGAGGAGCGTGCCCCTGGACAGGCCCCAGCGCCGTGCGGCGACTGGGGCCCACCGGGCCTGCCGTAAAGGATCGAAAAGGTTGTGAAAGGGATCAGCCTTCGGTGTGGGGGAGGCTGCTTGAGGCGACGAGCGTGCGGATGGCGCGGAGGGCCACGGAGAGCGTCGCCAGGTCGAAGTTGTCGCTTTCCCAGATTTCCGAGAGCGTCTGACGGGCTCGGTGGACCGCCGCCGAGTTCGCCTCCGTCCAGCGGGCCAGTCGCTCCTCCGGAGACAGCCCAGGCGTGCTGTGGGCCAGCACATCCCGGGTCAGTGAGGCGTGGGCCGCGTACAGGTCGTCCCTGAGTGCCGCCCGCGCCATCGAGTTCCAGCGGTTGTCACGCGGCAGCGCGATCACCCGCTCCCTGAGGAGGGCCAGCTGGAGGCGGTCGGCGAGGTCGAAGTACACCTCCGCCGCCTCGTTGACCGGACGGCCCGTGAGCGACGAGATCTCCACCAGGTCGAACGTCGAATAGGCGGGCACCATGGCCGCCACCCGCTCCGCCAGCTCCAGCGGCACGCCGCGGGCCGCGAAGGAGTCGCGGCGCTCCTCGAAGGCCGCCAGGTCGGGACCGGCGAGCAGCTTCGGGATGTGGGCGAGCAGGCCGTTCACGCCCTTGACGAAGAAGCTCACCGACCCGGCCAGGTCGAGCGGCGGGCGGCGGTTGCCGAGCAGCCAGCGCGTGCCACGCTCGGCCAGTTTCCTGGCCTCCAGCAGCATCGCGATCTGGATCGACGTGTCGGCCTTGTTGTCCAGCGCCTCCACCGCGCGGTGGAAGCTGGCCAGGTCGAACACCTCGCGGGCGACGAGGTAGGCGCGGACGATGTCGGGCGTCGAGGCGCCGGTCTCCTCGCTGAAGCGGAACATGAACGTGGTGCCCATCGAGTTGACCAGCTCGTTCACCACCGTGGTGGTGATGATCTCGCGGCGCAGCGGGTGGGCGTCCATGTACGGCCGGAACCGTTCGCGCAGCGCCGACGGGAAGTACGACACCAGCCACGAGGCCAGATACGGATCATCGGGCAGGTCGGAGGCGAGCAGCTCGGCGTCGGCCACCAGCTTGGTGTAGGCCAGCAGCACCGAGAACTCGGGCGCCGTCAGACCCAGCCGGGCCTGGCGGCGTTCGGCCAGGATCTTGTCGGAGGGCAGGAACTCCAGCTCCCGGTTGACCAGCCCGTCACGCTCCAGGCGCCGCAGATAGCGGGAGTGGATGTGGAGCATCTCGGGGGCCTGGGCGCGGGTCGCGGCCAGCACCACGTTCTGGGCGTAGTTGTCGCGCAGCACCAGGTCGGCGACCTCGTCGGTCATCGAGGTGAAGACCTGGTTGCGCTGCTTGTCGGTCAGCTCGCCGTCGCGGACGACCTGGTCGAGCAGGATCTTGATGTTGACCTCGTGGTCGGAGGTGTCGACCCCGGCCGAGTTGTCGATGAAGTCGGTGTTGACCAGCCCGCCGCCGCGCGCGAACTCGATGCGGGCCAGCTGGGTGAACCCCAGGTTGCCGCCCTCGCCGATGACCTTGCAGCGCAGCTCTCCGGCGTCGACCCGGAGCGGGTCGTTGGCCTTGTCGCCCACGTCGGCGTTGGACTCGGTGCTCGCCTTGACGTAGGTGCCGATGCCGCCGTTCCACAGCAGGTCCACGGGGGCCCGGAGGATGGCGCTGATCAGGTCGTTCGGCGCCATCGAGTTGATCGCCGCGGGGATGGAGAGCGCCTCGCGGATCTGCGGCGTGATCTGGATGGACTTGGCCGTACGCGGATAGACGCCGCCGCCCGCCGAGATCAGCTGGGTGTCGTAGTCCGCCCAGGAGCTGCGTGGCAGCTCGAAGAGCCGTTGCCGCTCGGCGAAGCTGCGGGCGGTGTCGGGGTCGGGGTCGATGAAGATGTGCCGGTGGTCGAAGGCGGCCACCAGCTGGATGTGCCGCGACAGCAGCATGCCGTTGCCGAACACGTCGCCCGACATGTCGCCGACACCGGCCACGGTGAAATCGGTGGTCTGTATGTCGGTCCCGATCGTGCGGAAGTGGTACTTGACCGACTCCCAGGCGCCGCGCGCGGTGATGCCCATCGCCTTGTGGTCATAGCCGATCGAGCCACCGGAGGCGAAGGCGTCGCCGAGCCAGAAGCCGTACTCCTTGGCCACGCCGTTGGCGATGTCGGAGAAGGTCGCGGTGCCCTTGTCGGCGGCGACCACCAGGTAGGTGTCGTCGCCGTCGTGCCTGACCACGTCCGGCGGGGGCACCACCTTGCCGTCGACCAGGTTGTCGGTGACGTCGAGCAGTCCGGAGATGAACATCCGGTAGCACGCCACGCCCTCGGCGAGCTGCTCTTCGCGCCCTCCGCCCACCGGCGGACGCTTCACGACAAATCCGCCCTTAGACCCAGTGGGCACGATAACGGTATTTTTCACCATCTGGGCTTTGACCAGGCCGAGGATCTCCGTCCGGAAGTCCTCCATCCGGTCCGACCACCGCAACCCGCCTCTGGCCACCTTGCCGAAGCGCAGGTGCACGCCCTCGACCCGGGCCGAGTACACGAAGATCTCGTACTTCGGCCGCGGCAGCGGCAGCACGCTGATCGCCTGCGGGTCGAACTTCAGCGAGATGTACGGCTTGCGGCGCCCGCCGACGGTCTGGAAGTAGTTGGTACGCAGCGTCGCCTGGATCATCTCCAGGTACGCCCGCAGAATCCGGTCCTCGTCGAGCGAGGCGACCTCGTCGAGCGCGCCCAGGATCTCCTCGGTGAGCGCGTCGGTCAGGTCGGCCCGCACGTCGTCACCGCGCCGTGGGTCCAGGCGCGCCTCGAACAGCCGCACCAGCAGCCGGGCCAGCCGCACGTTGCCCGTCAGCACCCGCTCCATGTAGCGCTGGGAGAAGGCGGAGCCCGCCTGGCGCAGGTATTGGGCGTAGACGCGCAGGATCTCGACCTGCTCCCAGGTCAGTCCGGCCCGCAGGATGAGGGCGTTGAAGTTGTCGGCCTGGACCTCGCCCTTCCACAGCGCGGTGAGGCCGTCCTGGAAGAGCCGCTTGAAGTCCTTCCTGTCGACCTCCTCGTTCGGCGTGTAGCGCAGCCCGAAGTCGTAGATCCAGGCGTTCTTGGTGGCGGGGTCGTTGTCCCGGTCGATCTCGTACGGCCGCTCGTCCACGACCTCGACGCCGAGCCGCTGGATCAGCGGGAGCGCCCGCGACAGCGAGATGGGCGAGCCCAGTTTGTAGATCTTCAGCCGCCGCTCGCCCTCGGCCGCGTCGTAGGGCTCGTAGAGGTTGAGGCCGATCTCGTTCTCGTCGGCGCCGACCAGCTCCTCCAGGCGGCGCAGGTCCACCACGGCCATCTGCGGAGGGAAGTCGGCCTTGTAGCCCTCGGGGAAGGCCGACTGGTAGCGCCTGCTCAGCTGGGGGGCCTCCGCCTCGGAGGTCTGCTCCGCCAGCGCCGCGGCCAGGTCGTCCTCCCACGACCGGGTGATCGCGGCCAGCCGCGACTCGAGCTCCTGCACGTCGACGCTCGGCGGCGGCAGCTGCCGGCCGCGCTCGCCGCGGATGACCACGTGCAGCCGGGCCAGGGCGGACTCGCCGATCATCGCGCTGTAGTCGAGCGTCTTGCCGCCCAGCGCCTTGAGCAGCAGCTCCTGCATCCGGTAGCGCACCTGAGTGGTGTAACGGTCGCGCGGCAGGTAGATCAGGCAGGAGATGTAGCGGCCGTAGTCGTCGCGGCGCAGGAACAGCTTGACCTGCTTGCGCTCGCGCAGCCGCAGCACGCCGAGCGCGATCGGCAGGAGCTGGTCGAGCGAGGTCTGGAAGAGCTCGTCGCGCGGGAAGGTCTCCAGGATCTCGATCAGGTCCTTGCCGTCGTGGCTGTCGGGGGCCAGCCCGGCCTGCTCCAGCACGTCGGCGAGCTTGCGCCTGAGCACCGGGATCCTGGAGATCGACTCGCTGTAGGCCACGTGCGTGAACAGGCCGAGGAAGCGGCGCTCGCCGATCACCTCGCCCTCCGGCGAGAACAGCTTCACCCCGATGTAGTCGAGGTAGGCCGCGCGGTGCACGGTCGCCCGGGAGTTGGCCTTGGTGATGATCAGCAGTTGCTTCTCGCGCGCCTTGGCGCGCACCTCGGGGGGCAGCACGGAGAAGCTCTCCGAGCCGATCTTGTCGTCCCGCAGGATGCCCAGCGCCGCGCCGGGCATGGCGCGCAGCGCGTCGCCCTCGTCGGTCTGCTCCAGGCGGTACTCGCGGTAGCCGAGGAAGGTGAAGTGCCCGTCGGCGAGCCAGCGCAGCAGGTCAAGACTGTCCTCGACCTCCGCGGGCTCCAGCGGCGGCGGGTTCAGCGTGAGGTCCTCGGCGGTCTGTACGGCCACCCCCCGCATCTTCCTGAAGTCCTCGACCGCCTGCCGCACGTCGGACAGGACCCGCTGGAGGTCGGCCTCCAGCTGCCCGAGCACCTCGGGGTCGGTCTGCCGGTCGATCTCGAAGTGCATCCAGGACTCGACCAGTATCTGGCCGGTGACGTCCTCCTGACCCGCGCCGAGCATCTTGCCGGTCATGTCACGGCGTACTCGCATCTGCGGGTGGACCACCAGATAGGTGTTGATGTCATGCCTGGCCAGCTCCATCGTCACCGAGTCGACCAGGAAGGACATGTCGTCGGTGACCACCTCCACCACGGAGTGCCCGGGGTCCCAGCCGTTCTCCTCGAGGGTCGGCGTGTAGACGCGGACCACGGCCCGGCCCTGGGGGCGTACCTCGGCCAGCTGCTTCTGCGACATCGCCGGGCCGTAGACGTCAATGGGGCTGCGGTCGAGCAGGTCCTCCGGCGCGATGTGCCGGTAGTAGACGCGTAGGAAGGCCAGCGCGTCCTCGGGGCTCACATGGTCGCTGCTCACCGCGCATCGTTGCGCGGCTCTCTGGAGCAGCTCATCCTTGGCCTCGTCGAGCGGCATTTCGCTCTCACTCCTTTGTGAGGGTTCGCCATGGCTTGTCACAGCCAGGCCCTTAGTTCCCACAGCAGCGGGAAGTAGTGCAGGCGGGTCCTACCTCGCAGGTAGGGGGCACCCGTCGAGCCGCCGGTGCCCGATTTGGTGCCGATCTGCCGTTCGACCATCTGCACGTGACGGGTCCGCCACTGGGCGGCGGTCTCGTCGTGGGTCAGCAGATCTTCGGCCAGTTGCCACAGGTCGTCGTGCGACCCGCGGTCCCTCGCCACGGCCAGCAGCGTGCCCATGATCTCGTCGTCGGAGACCGGCAGCCCACGCTGGGAAAGGGCGGTGAGATAAGCATCCCACAGCGTCGGCTCGGCCAGCCGACGGCGCAGCCTGCCGAGCTCGGCTTCGTCGGCGTCCCTGAGCCGGCCGAGATAGCTCGGATCCTTCAGCCCCGACAGGAACTCCAGCTCGCGGAACTGCACCGACTGGAAGCCGCTCGCCGGGGCGAGCCTGGCCCGGAACTCCAGGAAGTCCTGGGGCGTCATCGTCTCCAGCACGTCGACCTGCTCGATCAGCACCCGCTCCACCGCGTGCACCCGCTGGAACACGTGCCGGGCCTGCCAGAGCTCGCCCTGGAACATGGCCTCGCGGCCGGTCTCCAGCTCGTGCAGCAGCAGCTTGAACCAGAGCTCGTAGACCTGGTGGATGGTGATGAACAGCAGCTCGTCAGGCGCCTGGGACTGAGGCCGTTGCTGGTCGAGCAATTCGGGCAGGCGAAGGTAGCCGCCATAGCTGAGCCGGCCGCCCTCCTCGCCGAATCGCCTGTCAGGAGGAACGGCCGCATCACCCTCGATGCCCACCGAACACCTCCCCAAGCCGCCCGGTCTGGTCGACCGGGCGTACGCGCCTCGCCGTACCGATATCACCCGAAAAGGGGAAAAAGGTCAACGTGACATCGACATGGGCGGGTCGTCCTCAGCGGCTGAGGGCAGGTGTTTGAGCTCGTCGAGCCGGCTCGGAATCTCGGCCATGTCCTGGAGCTCCGCCTGGCACCTTGCGCATGTGTCGAGGTGGCGCTCGAACTCCTCCAGGTCCTCTTCATCGAGGACACCGAGGACGTAGGCGACCACCTCTTCATGCATTACCCGGCTACCCCCTTGTCCCGCAGAAGCACACGTAGAGCCCGGATCCCGTAGTAGAGCCTGGACTTCACCGTGCCCGGCGGGATCCCCAGAATCTCCGCCGCTTCATTAATCGTACGGTCCCGAAGGTAGGTCTGCTCAATGACTTCCCGGTGTTCTTCTGACAGGCTCCGCAGCGCGTCAGCGACCACCATGGCCGAGAGCGCCCGCTCCGAGCCGTCAGGGACCGCCAGCATGTCGACTTCCGGCGGCTCGACCTCGTGAGGCCGAACACTCTTACGCCGGCGACCGTCGATGACGATACGGCGGGCCACTGTCAGTAGCCATGCCCAGATGAGGCTGGGCTCCCATTGAAGTCTTGCCGAGTGACGCCAGGCTCTAACGATCGTCTCTTGAACGACGTCTTCGGCCCATTGAAGATCGTTCCCGGTCGACTTGCGTACGTGGCGCAGCAGAGGGCCGCCGAACTCCTGGTAGAGCACCGCAATGCGGTGTTCCGCCTCGGCATCCGTACTCTCTAACTTGCCGGCGAGATGACCTAGCACGGGGCACATCTTTACACCTTCGTTATCACTCCGGTAGTCACTCCGATAACTCCAGTCATTTCTGACTATTTGGACCCCTTGAGTGAACCGGTCCCCGGAGGCCCGCGTACCTCCGATCATGCACAGGCTTTTGCGCGGCGAACTGCTCATGTTCGGCGGCTTCGCAGTGGCTGCCACGGTCACGATCCTGCTGGTCCTGCCACCAGGAAGCTCCGCAGGATCCACTCAGTACACGCAGTCGGCCGCCGGTCCTCTCGGGCCGGCAGACCGCGACCTGCTAGTCAGAGTACGCCAGGCAGGCCTCTGGGAGATTCCTGTTGGCCAATGGGCCCAGACACGGGCCGAGTCAGCAAGCGTGAAGGAGACCGGGAGGCACCTGGTCGAAGATCACACGAAGCTGGACGAGGCGACTCGCGCGCTCGCCGCGAAACTCGGCGTGCCCATCCCAGACGTGGCCAATGCCGATCAGCAGAGCTGGATGGCCCAGCTGTCCGCGGAGAAGGGTCCCGCCTTCGACAAGGACTTCGCCAACCTGTTGCGAGCCGCGCACGGCAAGGTCTTCGCCGTCGTGGCAGATGTGCGGGCGGGGACCCGCAACACCGAGATCAGGAAGTTCGCCAACACCGCCAACACGGTGGTGCTGAAGCACATGACGTTGCTCGAAGGGACTGGCCTGGTCGACTTCGGCGATCTTCCCGAGCCCCCCACGCCCTCACCGGTTCCACCCGTCGCAACGGCGGTCGAAACGAGGAGACAGTAATGAGGAGATCCAGACGCACGGCCGCGGCCGTGTCCGCCCTGGCCGTGATGGCCAGCGGCCTGGTGTCCGCGGCCGTGATCGGCGTCGGTCCGGCGCTTGCGGACCATTGCGATCCGGCACAGCAGAGCAACAACCAGCAGCCGTCTCAATCACCGACGCAACAACGGCGACAGCAGCAGGCTCCGGACAACCAGGACCAGCAGCAACAGGACCAGGGTCAGCAGGACAACCAGCAGCAGAACAACAACCAGGACCAGCAGCAGCAGGACCAGCAGGGCCAGCAACAGGACCAGCAGGGTCAGCAGCAGCAGGACCAGGGTCAGCAACAGCAGCAGGGTCAGCAGCAGCAAGGCGGCGGGGCCCTCTTGGCCGCGCCGACCCCGGAGCCGGGAACGCAGGACACCGGTAACGCCCAGGACCAGCAGAACAACAACCAGGACCAGCAACAGCAGGACCAGGGCCAGCAACAGCAGCAGGACCAGGGTCAGCAGCAGCAACAGGATCAGGGCCAGCAGCAGCAGTTCCGCCGCCGGGGCAACAACAACAACCAGAACCCGACGAAGAGCCCGTCCGCGACCCCCTCCCCCACCGAGAGCGACCACGATGAGGGCGAGTGCGCCGACCTCGGCCCGTTCGTCGAGGACTTCATCGACATCCGCCAGGTCGGCCGCGGCCAGCTCGCCAACCCCCAATTCGGTAGGAACGGCTCAAGGGGCACCTTCGTCTCCTCTTGCGGGACGAACGGCAACAAGCACAACAACCCCGACAACTTCATCGTCGCTCCGGGCGTGAGCAACGGCGCGCACCACCTGCACGACTACGTGGGCAACCTGACGACGGACGGGTTCTCGACGGACCAGAGTCTCGCCGCGGGAGGTACCACCTGCCGGTTCGGCGACAAGTCGGCCTACTTCTGGCCAGTGCTCCGCGACCGCAAGGTGGACGTCAACACCAACGACCAGGACGGCAACGTCGGCCAGGTCCTGCGGGCCCGCCAGGTGACCCTCCAGTTCCGCGGCAACGCCTCGTCCAGGGTGGTCGCGATGCCGAGGTTCCTGAGGATCATCACCGGTGACGCCAAGGCGGCCACGAACGGCGGCGCGAACGCGAAGGCCGCGTGGACGTGTACCGGCTTCCAGAACCGCATCACTAATAACAAATATCCACTCTGCCCACGCGGCAGCCAAGTCGTCCGTATTCTAGACTTCCCAAGCTGCTGGGACGGCCAGAACACCGACAGCGCCAACCACCGTACGCACGTGGCGTTCCCGGGACAGGGTGGCGCCTGCCCGCAGGGAACCAAGGCCATCCCACAGCTGCGCATGTCCCTCACGTACTCGGTTCCACAGGGGCCGTCCTTCGCCGTGGACGCGTTCCCTGAGCAGAAGCACAATCCGGTGACCGATCACGCAGACTTCGCCAACGTGATGTCTGACCAGCTCATGAACTTCGTGGTCAGCTGCATCAACCGCGGACGTCGTTGCTGACGTAGATCGGCCCTCCCGAGTCGCACCCTCAATCGACGACCATGGAGGGAATCGATGCTCCACAGAAGACTGCCCCGGCACGCTCCGAGCAAGCTGGACTCCAGGTATGTCCGGTTCGGAGTAAGCGCCGTGCTGGCCGCGTTGGTCCTGGCGGGGTTCGCCCTGACCAGGACCGACAGCGGGATCTCAGTACTCGGCCAAGGGGTGGCTTTCCTCGAGTTCTACGCGGGCGTGTTCGCCCTGGTGCTGCTGAGCGCGACTGTCGGGCTCGGCCTGCTCACCACCGAACGCGTCTTCCTGTCCCCGTCCAACAGGGTCAGGGCACAGCTGGCACACCGGGCCACAGCGATGATCGGGATGGCCTACCTGGTCACGCACATCACCCTCATGGTCAGTCTGGGGCATGCCCCACTGGCCGCGACAGTGGTCCCAATTGCCGGTATCTATGTGGGATTCGGCGCTGTAGCCTTCGACATGATGGTGATCATCGTTGTGTCGGGAATGGTCCGAGGACGGTTCGCGGTGACGGCCAAGCCATGGATATGGCGGATGCTCCACGCCACCGCGTACCTGTCCTGGCCCGTGGCCATCATGCA
Organism: Nonomuraea sp. NPDC049158; assembly: GCF_040648335.1. Lineage (NCBI taxonomy): Bacteria > Bacillati > Actinomycetota > Actinomycetes > Streptosporangiales > Streptosporangiaceae > Nonomuraea > Nonomuraea sp. NPDC049158. The sequence continues at coordinate 1,806 of NZ_JBEZDM010000035.1, read as the reverse complement.
TGGTCTGACCGCGGGCCGCCCTCCGGCGCCCTGGGTGGCGTGGTCCTACATCGCCTGCCTCGCGGCGGTCGGTGGGGCACTGCTCGTCCGAGTACTCGCCACCACGCTCAGGCCGGCTCTCCAGCCGGAATGGGTGAAGACGATGGAGGTCGACACCTCACCGGTCGAGCGGCCGGTGGACGTCAACGCGCCGGTTAGCCTCGACGCGGCGCGCAGGAAGTACCGGGAGGCGGGATGAGACCGCACAGGAATGCCCAGGAGGCGCCAGAGTGATCCCGCATAGAGTCCCACGCGTGTTACGCGTGGGCCCGGCCCGGCTCACCGCCGGGCTGGAGCACACCAGGCGGATCGACCTGCCGGCGCACCGGACGCTTCATGGCGAACCGGTGTTGCGCGATATCGAGACGCTGATCGCCCAGGTGAACGAGGTCGACATGCGCGGCCGAGGCGGAGCGGCGTTCCCCGTCGGCCGCAAGCTGCGCGCCGTCGCCGACGCCGCCGGGGCACGCGAGAGTGTCGTGCTGGTCAACGGCTCGGAGGGCGAGCCGGCCAGCTTCAAGGACACCATGATGCTCATCCGCAACCCGCACCTCGTGCTCGACGGAGCGGTCCTCGCCGCCGAGGCCCTGCACGCGCGCGAGGTCGTCGTGGCGATCGGGTCCGGCGGCGAGGTGGCCGAGTCATCGGTCTCCGCGGCCGTCGCCGAGCGCCGCGCCGCCAATGTGGCGGGCGGCCAGGAGAGCCACGTGAAGATCCGGGTGGTCGGCCTGGAGGAGCGGTTCATCTCGGGCGAGGGTGGCGCGCTGGTACGCGGCGTGAACGGCGACGTGGCCATCCCCAACGGCCGCAAGAAGCGCGCCGCCGAGAGCGGCGTGGACGGTCTGCCCACGCTGCTGTCGAACACCGAGACGTTCGCCCAGCTCGCCCTGCTCGCCGAGTTCGGCCCCGAAGGGTACGCCGAGTACGGCACCGCCAAGGAGCCCGGCACCGTCCTGCTCAGCGTGAGCGGCGGCGCCACCAACCCCGCCGTCGTGGAGGCGCCCACAGGCACCCCGCTGATCGACGTCCTCGACCTGTGCGAGGCGGAGATCGGCGACGGCGTCCTCATGGGCGGCTACCACGGCGCGTGGATGAGCTACGAGAACGCCCTCTCCGCGGTGATCTCGCGCGAAGGCATGAAGAAGATGGGCAGCGAGCTGGGTGCCGGGATCATCGTCCCGCTCGGCGACTCGACCTGCCCACTTGGCGAGACCACAAGGGTGGCGGCCTACCTCGCCGCCCAGTCCTCGGGCCAGTGCGGCCCCTGCCGCCTCGGGCTGCCCGATGTGGCGCGGGCCCTGCTCGCGCTGGTCGAGGGCACCGGGTCCACGGACGCGGTACGCCGCACCGTACGCGCCGTCGAGCGCAGAGGCGCCTGCTTCCACCCCGACGGCACCGCCAGGTTCGTCCTCTCCTCCCTGGACGCCTTCGAGAGTGACATCGCCCTGCACCTGGAGTACGGCTCCTGCGGCCGGCCGGTCCGCGGTGTGCTGCCCCTCCCGGAGCACGAGGACGAGCCCGAGTACCGCCTGGACGTGGACTGGACCCGTTGCGAGGGCCACGGCCTGTGCGCGCACCTGCTGCCGGAATTCGTGGAACTGGACGAATACGGCTTCCCGTCCTTCAAGACCGTGCCGGGCTGGATGGCGAAGGAGGCGCGTCGGGCCGTCGACATGTGCCCCGCGCTGGCCCTGCGCCTCAATGAGTCCATAGCGGTACGGGCGGGTTAATCACCCGGTCCGTCCGCCTGAGCGCGCTCAGGCGGAC
>NZ_JBEZDM010000034.1:0-115842 GCF_040648335.1 Nonomuraea sp. NPDC049158 | reverse complement strand
CCGGGGTCGACATCCGGCTCTTCGAAGGCAGCGATGCCGAGCTCGAGGAATGGCGCCCGCGCCTCCGCCCGCGCCCGCGCCTCCGCTCGACCTGGGCGATCTGTGACCTGTTGATTCGGGCCGCGCCAGCGCCGGTCCCGGGGACGGGTGCCCGGGTGGGACCTTCCCGTCGGCGTCGTTCAACGGCGCATGTCGATGACGAACTTCCCGCGCACACCGCCGGCTTCGAGTCGTCGGTGAGCCCTGGTCGAAGGCGGATGCGATCATGCGGGTGAGCCGGGCGTAGGCGCCGAGGTCCTTCTCGCGCTCGTCAACGCCATCTCCCTTGCCAACGAGCACCACGACGACGACGCGCAGGCGGGCCGGCTGCTGGGCATCGCGATCGAGGGCGGCATCTCCGGGATCGCGACGAGGCCGTACGCCGGCGAGCGGGCATCCCCAGTCCGTACACCGGGTCCCAGCGACTCGACGATCGTCTAAGGCGGGCACCCGCTCAATCCCCCCATCGCGCACCTGGATGGACCCGGGCCTGGGCTACATCTGGCCCCCGTTCTCCGCTACGTAGCCTAAGCCGGGGTGAGGTCGTCGTCGTGGTGGTATGCCGCCGCGGTCCGGGCGGTATTCGAAGTGCCACCATTCGTTGTCGTAGATGCGGTAGAGGTCGTAGCGGGCGCCGTGTTGCTCGAGCCAGTGCGCGCCTTCGTGGGGGCGTACGTCCAGGGCGACGCCTTTGACGTGGCTGGATTCCGCCGGTGGTAGGACGAGCATGCGTGCTGAGGTGGGGGAGCCGGAGCGGCGTACCTCTTGGTCGAACATCCGTTGCTGGAGGAGGGGGTCGCGGTATCCGGAGGTGAGGCCGATGAGCTGGCCGTGGCGCCAGAGTGCCTGGGTGCGGGCCGCGGTGAAGGCCGCCAGGGCGCCGTCGGTGAGGCCGGTGAGGTCCTCGGCGGGAAAGCGCATCCGTAACGCCCAGCGGCAGGCCAGTTCGTGGGCGCGGCCGGGATGGCGGACGAACGCCGCCGGCAGCAGGAGCACGGCGAGCACCAGCGTGGCCGCAGCGTACAGCCGGTCTCGGGGCCGAGGTGGGATCGTGCGTGGCTCGTTCATGACGACTACGATTGGCGCCGAATGTGCGTACGTTATCCGCCGCGTGTCACCGTTTGTCGACGGCGGCAACCGTCGGCCAAACCGTCGGCGCAACCGTGACACAACCATGACACGGCGCTGACGAGGCGGGGACACGGATGGCCGACAGTGGATGGTGTTGACCGGCGGGCGAGTTACGGAGCGTGCGGTGAAACTCGGCGGCGTGTCGCGAGTGTTGTTGATCGAGGATGACCCGGCCGTGCGGGAGGGCCTTGAGCTGGCCCTGACCCGGCATGGGCACCGGGTGCGCGCGGTGGAGTCCGGCGAGCAGGGGCTGGACCGGTTGCGTACGGACCTTCCCGACGTCGTCGTGCTCGATCTGATGTTGCCCGGTATGGATGGGTTCGAGGTCTGCCGCCGCATTCGGGCCGCCCGTGAGGTGCCGATCATCATGCTGACCGCGCGCGGCGACGACATCGACGTGGTGGCCGGGTTGGAGGCGGGCGCCGACGACTACGTGGTCAAGCCGGTGCAGCCCAGGGTGCTCGAGGCACGCATTCGCGCGGTGCTCCGGCGGATCAGCCGGGACCAGGCGGAGCTGGAGCGGCACGGGGACCTGACCATCGATCGGGCGGGGCTGGTGGTCGCCAACCGCGGTGTGCCGGTCAGCCTCGCCCCGACCGAGCTGCGCCTGCTGCTCGAGCTCTCCGGCACGCCGGGCCGGGTGCACAGCCGCCAGCAGCTGCTGGAGTCGGTGTGGGAGCAGGGGTATTTCGGCGACTCGCGTCTCGTGGACGCGTGCGTGCAGCGGTTGCGCGCGAAGATCGAGGACGACTCGGCGGCGCCCGTCTACGTGCAGACGGTGCGTGGATTCGGGTACCGGTTCGGGCCGGTGTGAGCCGCCGGTGGAACCTCGGCTGAGCCTGGGGCTGCGTACCCGGCTGTTGTTCGCGTTCGCACTGCTGTGTGTGGTCACCGCGGCGGCGGTGGCCGGCGGGATCTACGTCCAGGCCCGCAACGAAATCCTGCAGCGCGCCCAGGATGCCACGGTGCAGACGATGAGAAGCCGCCTGGAGTCGCTCTACCCGTTGCGGAGTCCGGCGCCGGGCCAGGACGAGCTCGACGACATCGCCGCCGCCGTGCCCGACCACAACAGCGTGGAGTATGCGGTCGCCATCTACCGCGAGATGCACTCGCCGGTCGCTCCGCCGGGACGCTGGAGGCCGGGCGGGACGGTGCTGGCCTTGGATCTCGGGGTGATCTCCCCAGAGTTGCGGCAGGCGGTGGCCGGCGGCGAGATCGCGTGGCAACGCGTGGTGCGGCAGGACGACGTGCCCTGGCTGATCATCGGCGCGCCGTTGCTGGTCACCGAGCCGGATCGGACGACGCGGGTGTCCGGCATCGAGGTCTACGCCGCGCGCAGCCTGCTCGCCGAACAGCGCAGCATCGACGGGCTCGCCACGTCCGCCTGGCTCATCGGCGGGGTGGCCCTGGCGTTCGCGGTCGTCCTGGCGTTGCTGGCCACCCGGGGCGTGCTGCGCCCGGTGCGCGAGCTCGGCCGGGCGGCGCGCCTGCTGGGTGAGGGCGAGATGCGGACCAGGATCGCGGTCCGCGGCTCCGATGAGCTGGCCGAGGTGGCACGCACGTTCAACCACACCGCCGCGGAGCTGGAACGGCACGTCAAGCAGCTGCGCGAGATGGAGGCCGACGCCCGCCGGTTCGTGGCCGACGTGTCCCACGAGCTGCGCACCCCGCTGGCCGCGCTCACCGCGGTCGCCGACGTCCTCGACGGGGAGGCGGCCGAGCTTCCCGAGCCGGCCGGCCGGGCCGCCAGGCTGGTCAGCCAGGAGACGCTCAACCTCACCGGGCTGGTGAACGACCTCATCGAGATCAGCAGGTTCGACTCCGGCGTCGCGGCCCTCGCGCTGAACGAGGTCGACGTGGCCGAGCTGGTACGCGCGAGCCTGCGTACCAGAGGCTGGCCGGAAAAGGTGGACACCGAGCTGCCACCCGCGGTGACGGCACGGCTGGACCCGCGCCGGGTGGACGTCATCCTCGCGAACCTGGTCGGCAACGCCCTGCGGCACGGCGAGCCACCGGTGTCGGTACGGCTGTCCGCCGACCCGCACTGGATCACTCTCGAGGTCCGCGACCATGGACCCGGGCTGGACGAGGTGGTGCTGCCGCACGTGTTCGACCGGTTCTACAAGGCCAACGCGGCCAGGACCAGGTCCGAGGGCAGCGGCCTCGGCCTCGCCATCGCGCGGGAGAACGCGCGCCTGCACCAAGGCGACATCACCGTCACCAACGCCCCGGACGGCGGCGCCATCTTCACGCTGCGCCTGCCACGCCGGGCACCCGATCCGGACGGAGGCCCCGAATGAGGACCGGACTCGCCCGCCGCCTGCTCGCCGCGGGCCTCGTATCGCTCGTCGCCGTGGCCGGCTGCGGCGTACGGCCCAGCGAGGTCATCTCCGTCGGCTACCCGCCGAGCGGAGCCGTCGCTCCACCCTCGAAGATCACCCTCTACCTGGTGAAGAACGGCCGGCTCAGCGCGGTAACGCGGCCCGGTCCGCCAAAGTCCCAGGCGAACACGCTCGCGCTGCTGGCAGCGGGACCCACCGCGAGCGAACAGGCGCACGGACTCACCACCGACGTCCCGCCCGAAGTCGGCCCGTTCTCGGTAACCGCCGCGCCGGGCCGCGGACCCGGCGACTTGATGGTGACCCTGTCCACTCCGGCCGGCGAACTGTCCGCACTGGCCATCGAGCAGATCATCTGTACGGCCGCCGCCATGGCGCCGGAACGCCCTGGCCAGGTCACAGTCGTCGGTGCCGGGCCAGGCGTCGGCTCCCGAATTTGCCCGATGTCACAGCCGCAAGGTCCACCACAGGTGGACGTCGGCGGCGGTGGGTAGCATTTCCGGGTGCCCAGATAGGCCGCCGCTGATCCGGCTGTGGCAGCCGTCCTGTTCGGGGTGAACTCCGTCCCGACCACCGCTCGCACGTCGAGCCCCAGCGATCGACGACCGTTCACAACCTGTTCTTGCGGCATCAGCGTTGTGGCTGACCGCGCCACTCTGCGCAGCGCACTCTGCCTCTCCCGAACGCGCACAGTCGATCGTGCCACGCACACCTCTTCCTCCTCATAGGCATCAGGACCGGCGCGTTGCCTGGTCAGCCACGAGATAGCCGCTGAGGACAAGATCGCCTACGCCGTCTCCGACGAGGCTGTCCCATCTGCTGGCCGTACCATACGGTATGGTATGCTGCTAATGAGCAGTTCATTGGCAGAGGAGAGACATGTCAGCATTACCCGATCCGGTTTGGCCGGTTATCGTCCTAGCGATCATCCAGATCGGTGACGCCGTCATGTGCATCAAGCCCGTACCGTTCATCGCCCAGTGCTTCGAAGACGTGAACTGGCCGCGACGTCACTGGTGGATCATGCCGCCACTGAAGTTCGCCGCCGCGGCCGGTCTGATCCTGGGCATCTGGCTGCCGTATCTCGGCGCCGCGACCTGTGCCGCGCTCATCCTCTACTTCATGGTCGCCATCGCGATGCACATCGCGGCCCGAGACTTCGGCCGCAACCTCTTCCTCAACGCCACCGTCATGCTGCTGATCTGCATCGCGGTCGGCTTCTACAGCTTCATCTCATGAAGCTCGAACGCGCCTCGGCGGGCGCGGAGGGCTCCATACCCGATGGTATGTTTGGCGGATGAGCACGGCACGTGAGCGGTGGCTGAACGAAGGCTTGAAGGTCCTCGCCGAAGAAGGTGCGGCAGGGATTCGAATCGACCGGATCGCCGCTCGGCTTAACTTGTCGAAAGGGTCGTTCCACCATCACTTCGATGGCGCCGAGGGATACAAGAAAGCGCTTCTCGCTCATTTCGAGCACCTGTCGATCGACATGTTCGAGAATGCAATTTCCAAGGCCGGTGAATTGGCTGGTGCCCGGGTGATTCTCGCACGGCTGACGAAACTCGTCCGCCCTGGCGGCACAGGTCTCTATCGTCCAGAACTCGATATCGCAGTGCGGGCGTGGGCGACATGGGATGCGGACGTGCGTGCCGTGCAGACTCGCCTGGACGAGGCCAGACTGTCCGCACTTCAGCGGGTGTGGCGATCAGCCGTCGCCAGTGACGAGGAGGCCCGGACGGCGGCCCTACTGCCCTACCTGCTTGCGGTCGGAGCAACTGTCGTCTTTCCCCCGGTCGACGCTGACCGGCTTCGCGACCTCTATGAGATCCTCCTGCCACTCGTACCGGATAGCCCCGGCCAGGCACGGGATGGCACGACGCCGCCACCGTGACCGTCCCGCGCCCGCCGGCCCGCCCTGCGGTAGAGGCCTGTTGCGGGCTCACGGGGAACGATCACGCCGAGCGCCGGCTTCGCCTCCGCTGTCACCCCGTCCAGCGCGGCCTGCCGCTCGGTCCCTCCGGCGGCAGGTGCAGCGCCGAGTCCGCCGGCTCGCGGGAGTGACTACCAACCCCAGCCGCCGAGGCCAGGCTCCCATGCCCTCCTCCACAAGCCCGGGACACCCGTCGTGTCCGTTCTCATCCATCGGGTCAGGGAGGCATGTCGGCGAGCTGTGCACCGACAACCGCCTTGAGACAAGACGGGCGAGCAATCCGGCCGGGTCAACACCGCCTCATCGGAACGTGGCGTGGCCGCCGAACGGGCGCTCCAACGCGCACTACGCGGCATGAGCGGAGGTCGTCCGGCGATGTCCCACACCGAAGCGTGGTCCCTCTCGACACGTTATGCGACACCTACGGCTTGGCCGACGAGGTGATCGGCGATCCGGCCGGGGCTGCGTAGTCCGGCACCCCCGCGTAGTCCGGCACCCCCGCGTAGTCGGGCAGTTCGACGCCGTTGATCGCGCGCCCGACCAGCTCGGTGAACCATTCGCCGGCGAAATCGGGGAGCGGCTCGGCGTCTGGCCCGGGGACGTCGCGGCTGCGGGCGTTCAACCGGCCGATCTCCTGGTTGGCCTCGACGAACGAGCGCATCCGCGCCTCGTAGCGGGCGAACCCGGCGTCGGGGTCCCATCCGGCGGCGGCCAGCTCTCCGGCCAGCAGGTAGGCGCCGACCAGCGCCAGCCCGGTGCCCTGCCCCGACATCGGCGAGGAGCTGAACGCCGCGTCCCCGAGCAGCCCCACCCGTCCACTCGACCAGCGGTCCATCACCACCTGGGCGACCTGGTCGAGGTAGAAGTCCGGGGTGTCGTCCAGGTGGGCGAGGATGTCCGGGGTCAACCAGCCCAGGCCCGCCATCCGCTCACGCAGCAGGACCTTCTGGGCCGCGACGTCACGGTAGTCGACGTCGAAGTCGGCCGAGGCGAGGTAGAACATGGCCATCGCCCGGGTGGCGTCCTGGATGGGCCGCAGGAGGGCAGAGCGCCCGGACTCCTGGTCCTGGTACTCGAGCAGCCAGCGGTCCAGCCCGAACTCGTTGGGCACACTGTAGAAGGCGAGCACGTGCCCGAGGTGGCGGAGGAACCGCTCATGCGGCCCGAAGACCATCGCCCGCAGCTCCGAGTGCAACCCGTCGGCCCCGACCACCAGGTCGAAACGCCGCCGGTTGCCGCCCGCGAAGACCACGTCGACCCCGTCCGTGTCCTGGACGAGCCCCACGATTCGGTCGCCGAAGATGTACTCGACGCCGTCGCGGGTGTCGTCGTAGAGCACCTGGGACAGGTCCCCGCGCAAGATCTCGATGTCCGCGATGAACCCGTCGCCACCGTCGTCGTCGGCACGGAAGGTCTCCAGCACTTGCCCGTCCGCGTCCACGGTGTGCGCGCCGGCGGTGTCGGTGCACGCCGCGCGCACCGCCGCGTCCAGCCCCATGCGCCCGATGACCTCCTTGGCGACCCCGCGCGCGTCCACCGCCTGCCCGCCGGGACGCAGCTCAGGAGCCCGCTCCACCACGGTCACCTCGGCCCCCCGCCGGCGCAGCCAGTGGGCCAGCGCGGGTCCCGCGACGCTCGCCCCCGCCACCAACACCCTGGGACCGCTCACCCGCGTCCCCTGCTCGCCAGTCCGGATGGTGTGCTCCTGCTTGGAGTCGTCGACGCTCATCACTGCCTCCATGTGCTTCCTCCCGCGCTGGACGTTCCCAGCACAGGCCCACCGCTGTCGGTGTGTCCAGCCGTATCGACCACGGATCCGCACAAAACTCATCGGTACGACCGAGATCGCGTCCATGCTCCCGCAAACACCCTGAACTCGGCATGTACGTGCGACGGGCATGGTCATGATCGCCTCGCCTCGGCAGACATTGATGAGAAACGCCAACTCCGATGACGCTCACATCAGCCCAGACTGGTGCAAACCAGGCGAACCAGGTCGTCAGTTAGGCCGCCGCCTGAGAATTCGCCAGATCGGCGCGCAACACAATGAGACGCTGAAAGGACCAGTGAGAACGGACAGTACACGCGCCTAATGACATATCCGACGGCCTGCTGCCAAATCCACTGACATCTCCTGCGCAGCACTGACATCTGCCAGCGACTCAGAGGCGAATGTCTGGAAGCATCGAAGATGACAGTGAGACCCGCTCCGGACCTGGGCACTGTCAATTCGACGGATATCGAAGTACTAGCGTTTGCATCATCGAAGTTGACAGTACGGAGCCGAAGATCAACTGCTTGCCAGATTGGCTGTGTTAGGTGTGGCCGTCGCCCAGGACGTGGTTAAGGTGCTTCGCTAGGTCCTCAGCTGTGCCCCCTTCGTTGTGGAGGGCGCGGAAGGCTTGGGCCTGCCTGGTCGTTGGCAAATGCCCGTCGAGGACGGTAGTGGGCTTCCCCTCATAACGTAGAGACCTCTCCCGGTTCGGTCTCTACGTTATGAGGGGAAGCCCAATCGAGTGCAAACTGCTGGAACCTGGCCGGGCATGCCAGTCCGCAGGCGATGCAGCGCGTGCTGCGCACCGCACGTGCGACGACTTCCGATCCGGCACGTGGCGCGTCAACGTGATACCCGATGCCCAGGGGCGCGGAGTCGGCCGCTTCGCCGTCGAATCGGTGGCCGCCGAAATCAGGCGCCGCGATGGTACCCGGATGTACCTCACGCGGGAGCCCGGAGAAGACGGTCCCGAGGGTTTCTACTGGAAACTCGGGTTTCAGTTCACCGGTGAGAAGAGCGAGGGGGCAGACGGTCGGGGTGCTGGATCTGACCAACGCCTGACGTGGCCACCATCGCCAGCGCCGTTGCGTTGCTTCCTGGACTCCCCGGTGGCGCCTACGACCTCGTAGCCGATACTCGGGCTCGACGTTCAGGAGTCGCGGCGATTCCTTCGCGGCGCGATGAAGACGGCCCAGGCGGCCACACCCAGGGCCGGACCTAGGGACAAACCTAACCCGACACCGAAAGTGACGTTGTCAAAAAGACCCCCGACGACGTCGAAGAGAAGGCCGAAGGCAGCGCCAAATGCGATCCAGATCCCGAGATTTGCCCAAATCCCGAGACCTGCGGGCGGGGGCGTGTTGTTGCTCGTCATTGCAGCTCTCCTAAGGACGCGGGCGGACAGGGCTGACAATCCGGCAGCCCATCACGGCGGATGTTGGTGTTCGCGTTATCCGGTGGTGCGGAGCGGCCGTGTGCCCGCCGCGCCTACGCCGTGGCACGGCGGATGAGCGTGTACCCGCCGACGGCGAACGCGGCGGCCACCAGGACCGGCCAGCCGGCGAGCAGCGCCGTGGGGGACTGGTCGAGCAACCAGCGGCCGATCGCGTGCCATTGCCGGGTCCACGTGATCAGCGCGGCGGCCAGCCCGAGCGCTGTGAAGGCCAGGGTGAGGCTGGCGAGGACGCCGGTGGTGCCCCAGCGCAGGTGCAACGTGCCGAGCAGGATCCCGAGGTGGGTCACGACCAGCATGGGTACCGCGTACCCGAGCAGGAGCAGCACCGGGTTGGCGTCATCCATGAACGGCAGACCGAAGTAGCGCATCCCCATCCCCCAGTAGCCGGTGGCCTGTTCCACGGCGCGCAGCAGGCAGAGCACCAGCGCGTAGACCATCGACTGGACGACCGCGAGCAGCGACCAGGCCAGGTAGAACTCCCGGCGGGTCACGCTCATGCCCAGCGCGTACGGGAAGATCTGGGTGACCGAGACGGTGGCCATCGCGATCACGATGCCGTATAGGCTGACCAGGCCGCCGGTGGTCGTCACGCCGTCGCCCGGGTCGTAGTTCGCCATGAAGAGCAACAGGTTGATGCCGAACGCGACGGCCATCATGCTCCACGTCCAGCCCAGGATGTGCGGCCAGGCCGGCATCTGGAGACGGGCTACCTGACGGATGCGGTTCATTGGACGGCCTCCCGGTCCGCCGGCGCCGTTGTCGTCGGCGGTGCGGTCAGGCGGACCACGAGTTGCTGCAACGACAGCGGCTCCAGCTCGACGTTCAGCGTCTGCGCGAGCGCCTTCGCGTGCGGTCCGAGCCCACCGAGGATGGTCGACCGGACCAGGCCGCTCAACCGCTCGCGGTGCAACTCGGTGCGTCCGGCCGCGAACCCGTCCACGGCCTCCGCCTGACCGGTGGCCGCCACCGCCTGCCCGCGCATGTCGTCGGCGTCCTCATCGAGCAGCAGCCGGCCACGGTCGATGAGCAGCACCCGCTCGACCAGATCGCTCACCTCGTCGATGAGGTGGGTGGACAGCACCACGGTGCGGGGATGCCCGGCGTAGTCGGCGAGCAGGCGGTCGTAGAAAAGCTGCCGGGCGGCCGCGTCGAGCCCGAGGTACGGCTCGTCGAAGAACGTCAGGGGCGCCCGCGCGGCCAGCCCGACGGTCACGCCGAGGGCCGACAGCATGCCCCGCGAGAGCCTGCGGACCAGCCGCCCGGCCGGTAGCTGGAAGTCCGCGGCGAGGCCGTGCGCGAACGTGTCGTCCCAGTTCGCAAACAGCCCGCGTGCGGTGCGAAAGACGTGGCGCACGGTGTAGAAGTGGGGGTAGCGCTGGCTCTCCCGGACGAAACAGACCTTCGACAGGACGGCCGGGTTCTCCACCGGTGGCGCGTCGAAGACCGTCACGTTCCCCGACGACGCGAACGCCTGCCCGGTGAGGATCTGCATCAGGGTGGTCTTGCCCGCCCCGTTGCGCCCGAGCAGGCCGTAGATCGTGTGCTCGGCCAGCGCGAAGCTCACGTCGTCGAGCGCCGTGACGTCACCAAAGCGCTTGGTCACCCCGTGTGCGGTTACCACCGCCGTCATCCCAGGTCCCTCCCGATAACCGCACCGAATGAATCGATCATCTTCATCAGCTCGTCGTGGCCGATGCCGAGCTTGCGTGCCTCGGCGAGCAGGGGTTCCACGTACTGTTCGGTGAACCGTTCCCGTCGCCGCTCGCGCAGCTTGGCCTGGGCGCCACCGGCGACGAACATGCCGATGCCGCGTCGCTTGTAGAGCGTTCCCTCCGACACGAGCTGGTTGACGCCCTTGGCCGCGGTGGCCGGGTTGATCCGGTGAAAGGCGGCAAGCTCGTTGGTAGACGGGACCTGGGCCTCCTCCACCAGCGACCCGTCGATGATCGAGTTCTCGATCAGCTCGGCGATCTGAAGGAAGATCGGTCGGTCGTCGTCCATCGTTGGCTTGTCCGCCCAACTGGTTAGCTACATTTGTAACTAACCATGCAACCTTGCGCCGCAGCTGTCAAGCCGCCCGGGCGTCCCGCGACCTCAGCCGGCGGCGGCGCCGGGACCCGTTTCCCGCTCAGGAAAGGCAGCCGGGGATGCGTGGGCGGCGTCGTCTCGACGCAGCGGACGGTGTGATCGGGCCGTACGGCTGGCGGCGCCGTGCGCACCTGGGGCAGAGTGGACGCAGACACCGACACCGACACGAGGAACGGTGGCCGACCAGGACGAGCGACAGCACCGTCCGCGAGACCGCGCCCTCGTGGAGCGCGTGCGCCTGGTCCGCGAGTCGGAGCTGAAGCTGACCGAGCGTGAGGACGACGCCGACGCACGGGACCGGGCGGCGGATGCCCGGGACCGCACCGCCGATCAGCGGGATCACCGTGCCCATGAGCGGAACAGGGCGTTAGCTTAAGCTCAGGGTGGCCAACTACTGCTCACACTGGCCATCTACTGCTCACACGCTCATTTCGGGCCAAACCTACTGCCGTACACGCCGCTACTGCCAACTTCGATTGCGCGCTTCCATGTCCGCTTCCAGTTGCCGTGACGGACTGTCGTCTTCAAGGCCGCCAGACACCAGGGTCGTGTGAAGCAGCTCTTGACGAATCAAATGAACAGTCTTTTAATTTGACCATGGGGCGTATCGCGGGCGTCACCGCCGCCGAGACGCGTGAACGGTTGCTGCGCGCGGCCGCCGAGGTGTTCGCCGAGCGCGGGTACGAAGGTACGCGCGTGGCGGACATCGCCACGGCCGCCGGGGTGAGCAACGGCGCGTTGTACGCGCACTTCGGGTCGAAGGCCGGCCTGCTCGTGGCCGCGCTGCGCGCGCACGGGCCGCGGTTGCTGGCCGATCTTCTGGCGGCCGATCCGGACCGGTCGATCGCGGAGCTGCTCGTCGTGGTGGGTCGCCGGCTGCCGCGTCAGCGTGATGCCGGCGGTTATCTCATCGTCGAGGCCATGGTCGCGGCCCGTCGCGATGAGGAGGTCGCGCAGCCGATGCGCGACTACGTCGGCGAACGCGCGGACTGGCTGGCCGGGCTCGCCGGCGTCGCCGAGAGTGCCGGCGAGCTCGACCCCGCGCTGTCGGCGAACGCGCTCGCCCACTTCTGCCTCGCGCTCGCGATGGGCAGCGCGCTCATCACCCCGGACCTGCACGCGGTGGACGACGAGGAGTGGACGGCGTTGCTCACCCGCGTCGTCGCCGCCCTGGCCCCCACCGACACCCCGGCACAAGCCGGCGGCACCCCGGCACAAGCCATCGACAACGCGGCACAAGCCGTCGGCACCACGGCAAAGACCATCGAGACCACGGCTCAGAGGGGAGCACCACAGTGAAAGTGCGGATCGACTCCGAGCGCTGTCAGGGGCATGGTCGCTGCTACGACCTCGCCCCCGACCTGTTCGGCGAGGACGACGAGGGCTACGGGCAGGTGATCGGAGAGGGGATCGTGCCGCCGGACAACGAGCGCGCGGCGCGCCTGGCGGTGTCCAACTGTCCCGAACGAGCGATCGAGATCCTCTAGGAGCATTGACATGACCGTGGACGACCGCTTCAACCAGGATTACCGGGGGACGCTGGAAGAGCCGCCCCTGGGTTCTCGTAACGAGGTCATCACCGGGCCCGTCTCGGACTGGGCGACCGATTTCTCCCACGCTGAGCCGGAGTGGGCGGCCGACCCGTACCCCATCCAGGACGAGTTGCGGCAGCGCTGCCCGATCGCGCACACCGAGCGGTTCGGCGGCGGGTGGCTGCCGACCCGCTACGAGGACGTCGCGGCCATCGCCTACGACACCGAGCACTTCTCGTCCCGGGCGATCATCATGAGCAACTTCCGGCCGCCCGTGGAGCTGGCCCCCGTGGGCACCGCGCCGCCGATCTCCTCCGACCCGCCCTTCCACCACCACGCGCGCAAGCTGCTGCTGCCGGCGTTCACCAAGTCCGCGGTCGCCAAGCGGGAGGCGGGGACCAGAGCGTACTGCCACGCGCTCATCGACGCGATGGAGGGGCAGGACGTCGTCGACGCCGCCGCCGACTACGCCCAGTACATCCCGATCCGGGTCATCGCCGAGATGCTCGGCTTTGCGCCCGAGGACGGCCCGCAGTTCCGGGCGTTCGTCGAGAACGCGCTCGAAGGCATCAACCTGCCGCCGGAGGAACGCTTCGCCCGTTCGCGAGAGCTGTTCGACTACCTGCTCGTGCAGATCCGCGACCACGTCGAGCACCCGCGCGACGACCTCACCAGCTACCTGATCGACGCCGAGCTCGACGGTAACAAGCTCGACCCGTCCCACGTGGCGGGCACGATGGCGCTGCTGCTCATCGCCGGCATCGACACGACCTGGAGCGCGATCGGCGCGTCGCTGTGGCACCTGGCGAAGACGCCCGCCGACCGTGAGCGCCTGGTCGCCGAGCCGGCGCTGCTGCCGACCGCGATGGAGGAGTTCCTGCGGGCGTACGCGCCGGTCACGATGGCCCGGCTGGTCAAGCAGGACATGCACTGGCGCGGCGGCGACATGAAGGCCGACGACTGGGTCCTGCTGTCCTTCCCGGCGGCCAACCGCGATCCGGCGCAGTTCGACCGGGCGGGCGAAGTGGTCATCGACCGTGAGGTCAATCGGCACGTCGCGTTCGGCCTGGGCATTCACCGCTGTGTGGGCTCGCACCTGGCGCGCATGGAGCTGCGGGTCGCGCTCGAGGTGTGGCTGGCGCGCTTCCCGGAGTTCAGCCTGGCCGACCCGGCCGCGGTGACCTGGGCCGCCGGTCAGGTCCGCGGGCCGCGCACCCTCCCGATCCGCGTCGGCTGACCGACGCGCATCGGCTGGCCCATGCGCGTCGGTTGACCTCCGTCCGGTACGGCCTACCGGACCGCTAACACGTGAAGGGCCTGAGGGGACGGGTCATCGCGACGCCGTCCGCCGGGTTGTCGTGTACGTACTTCGTCGCGACGATCTCGGCGGGCGCCGCTCCGCGCTCGACCCAGCTCACGATCGGGGTCAGCGTGTCGAAGACGTTCGGGCCGGGGCCGCCGCCGCAGTGGGCCATGCCGGGAACCGTGAACAGCCGGGCGAACTCCCGCGTCCGCGCGACGGCCGCGCTGCCCGGCTGACGCTCGCCGGAGGTGGCGCGAACCACCTGGCGGTAGTAGTCGATGGTGTCGTGGGCGGAGACGACCGGGTCGGCCCAGCCCGTGTACATGATGAGCTTGCCGCCGCTGCGCCGGAACGGCCTCAGGTCCGGGTCGGTGGCGTCGATGATCGGGCCGAGCTTCTTCTGGGCCAGGCGCAGGTCGCGGTGGAAGTCGAAGGTCCACCAGTTCCAGTTCGGATCGTTGAAGACCCAGTAGCGCCAGAAGTTCGCCCGCGCCGGCGCGGTGGTGCCCCAGTACGCGCTCCAGCCCACCCGCACGGTGCCCGCCGCGTCCACCACGGGTGCTTCGCTGCCCACCGGCCAGCCGGGGTAGATCCGCGCGCCGGTATTCGGGTCGCGGGCGCCTGCGTACATCTCCCGCAACGCCTGTATCTGGCGCTTCGTCAGACAGGTGGGAGCGTCGCCGGCGGGACAGCGGAGTGAGGCGGGGTCGAAGGAGCAGCGTCGCGGGTCGGTGAGGAAGTCGTCGGTCGCCAGGCCGCCGTCTCCGCCCCGGCACCGCTTGACGGCCGCGTTCGTCAGCAGCAGCAGCTTGGCCGCCGGGACGATCGGGTCAGGGACGCCTCCGGGAGAGTGATTGCGGAGGAACTGCCAGAGGAAGCCGGCGTTGAGCGCGACGCGGTTGTTCCCCGGGGCGCCGGCCACGATGCCGTCGAAGTCGTCCGGGTAGCGCTGGGCCTCCATCAGCGCCTGGTGGCCGCCGGTGGAGCAGCCGATGAAATAGGAGTAGCGCGGCTTGGCACCGGTGTACGCCTCGACGATCGGCTTGGCGTTGACGATCGTCTCGTGGACCGCGCGGTGACCCCAGTCGACGATGATCTCCGGATTGGCGGCGCCCTGAACGAACACGTCAGGGTCGTCGCCGGTGTGCCCGGTGTCGGTGCCGACGGTGGCGTACCCGGCCGACAGCGCGGAGCCGCCCATGGACGGGAAGTCGATGGCCGAGCTGTATCCGCCGTTGCCGAACATCAGCAGGCGCTGGTTCCACCCCTGCTGAGGGATCCACACCTCGAAGCCGATGCTGGAGTTCGGCACCGGCTTGGCGACGCCGTGGACGCGGCAGAAGGCGGGCACGGACGGCAGGACCCGGCCGTCGGGAGCGGTGTACCTGCCCGCCGGGACCGATTCGGCCAGGGTGACGGTCGCGTCGGGCAGCGTCATGGCGGTCAGGCTCTCGCACGTGCCGCCCTCAGCCGCCCCCGTGGCTGCGGCGGATGGCTGCGCGTTCAGGGAGATCGCCATCGACAGCACGGCGGCGGTCGCGGCCAAGAGCCTCCCGAGGCGGGGGTGCTTCCCGGCGGGCGCCCTGAGGCGGCCCAAGCGTGCGTCCTCTGTCCTGAGCCGGATCATTGGACGTCCTTCCCCGAGAGCGTGCCGAGCCGGATTTCGGTGCCGCCGGATCCCACGCGCAGGTGGACCCGGCCCGCCGGAGCGTCGGAGTCGATCTCGGGATGGTCGTCGCTGGACACGGTCACGCGGAGGCTGTGGCCGGCGCTCAGCCGGTAGTGGGTCGGCCAGGTACGGATCTCCAGGTCATAGGTCTTGCCCGGCCGGACGGGGACGGCGCGATCGTGGCCGAACCGGTGGCTCGCCTTGAGCCAGCCCTGGGTGATGCGGACGGCCGTACCGTCGGGGGCGACGTCCTCGACCACGACCGCGATGTTGCCGTCGGTGGCGCTGAAGGCGGCGCGCACCTTGGCGTTGACGTCGCCGGCCAGGACGGTGTCCCGCTGATAGGGCCGCGTCTGGAAGGTGAGCCGCTCGTCCGGGGTCGCGGGGGTCGTCTCGGTGTTGACGGTGAAGGCGAGGGCGGCCGGCTTGCTCCATCCGGTCGTCAGCGTGCCGTCGGCGCTCAGGCCGAGCCGGGTCTGCCGGGTTCCGGGAGGGGGCCAGCTGGCGAGCTGCTGCCAGCCGGTGCCCGGCACCTGATACGAGGTCACCTTGGTGGCGGGCAGCGGGGCGTCGGTCCGGCCGGCGAGCCAGTGGTCCCACCAGGCGAGGTAGGCGCCGTTGCCGATGTCGGCGGGCTGGCCCGACGGCCAGCCGTGCTGCCAGGGGCCGGCGACCAGCCAGACGTTCTTCGGGCGGGCCTGGAAGTTCGCCACCATGGCGGCCCGGTATCGGTCGTACCATCCGGCGATCTCCAGGACGGGGACGTCCAGGTTCTTCCAGCGGGCCTTGACGCTGCGCTCTCGCCAGTAGTCGTCGTAGAGCGGGTGCTCGGCGTAGGTCACCAGGGTGTCGGGCGCGACGGCGCGCTGCCAGTCCCGGATCCTGGCCGAGTAGATGCCGCCTCGGTAGATGGTGTTCTCGTACCAGTCGCTGATTCCGTCGACGGGGATGATCGCGGCCAGGTGGGGCGGCTTGTTCACCGCGACCAGGAGGGAGGAGTGGCCGCCGTAGCTGACGCCGGTCTGCCCGATCTTGCCGGTGGACCAGGGCTGGCTCGCCAGCCACTCGATGAGGTCGTAGTTGTCGCGTTGTTCCTGCGCGCTGAACGGGCTCGGGCGCCTGGGTGAGGCGCCCGTGCCGCGGGTGTTGCACACGGCGGTGGTGTAGCCGCGGGTGACGAAGAAGGCCGTCGCCTGGCCCTGGGCCTGCAGTTGATCGTAGGCGTTGTAGTCTTGACGTGCTCCTCGCCCTGAAGAGGTGAAGATTCCCGTGCTGCTTACGCAGCAGTCCATGCCGTAAGCAGCACGAGCTGTGGAACGGGATGCTTGACGCTTCACCGACCCGCCTACCGGCAAGTCTCCACGTCCTGTCACCGCCCGTCCGGCGGCCTCGTTATACCGATGAATCCAGGAAGTGATCTCACGGCCAGCTTGGTTATCGCTTGCCCGTTCGATCACGGAAACCTTACCGTACGTGATTGATACGTCGCAAGCAGTTCCGATCACTGCACGTGGGCAACAGGCTGTCAGCGTGTGCGGGGGCGGGCACCGCCGAGAGGGTAGATAGGGGGACAGAGCGGCGGCGATCCTGCCGTACTTCATGGGGGGTCCTCGCGCGGTCAGAGGGAGATGGCGCCGGTCAGGAGCGCGGCCACGGTCATGACCAGGGTGGTGGCGAACGCCCAGCCGAAGATGAAGCGCTGGTGCTGGCCGAGTTGTACGCCGCTCATGCCGACGAGGATGAACGTCGCGGCGGTGAGCGGGCTGAGCGGGAAGCCGGTGGTCATCTGGCCGAGGATGGCGGCCCTGGCGACCTCGGCGGACTCGATGCCGAAGCCGCCGGCGGTCTGGGCGAGCACGGGCAGTACGCCGAAGTAGTAGGCGTCAGGGGTGAAGACCAGGCTGAGCGGCATGCCCGTGATCGCGACCAGCACCGGCAGGTGGCCGCCGAACGAGTCGGGGATGACGTTGACGAACGCGGTCGCCATCTCGTTGATCATCTTGGTCCCGGTGAGGATTCCGGTGAAGACCCCCGCGGCGAAGATCATCGTGGTGACCAGGACGACGCTCTTGGCGTGCCTGTCGAGCAGCGCCTGCTGCTTCTCCCAGGAGGGGTGATTGACCAGCGCGGCGATCGCGAACCCGACCACGAACAGCACCGGCAGCGGCATGACCTGCAGGATCAGCCCGACGAGCAGGGCGACGGTCAGCGCCAGGTTGAAGATGGTCAGGGCCGGGTGCCTGCGCGCCGGGGCGAGCGGCGTCCCCGGCCCGTCTCCGGCGACGAACTCGGCCGCAGGCTCCGGCGCGGGCTCGGGCAGGGAGACCGTGCCGAGGCGACGGCGTTCGCGCAGGCCGATCAGGTACGACGCCACCAGCACCCAGACGATGCCGATGACCATCGCGGGCAGAACCGGGGTGAACACCTGCGAGCTGTCCAGCTTCAGCACCGCCATCGCCCGCGCGGTGGGCCCGCCCCAGGGGATCATGTTCATCACACCGGCGCCCAGGCAGACGACGCCGGTGAGCACCAGCGGGCTCATCCGCAGCCGCTTGTAGACGGGCAGCAGGGCCGAGACGGTGATGAGGAAGGTCGAGGCGCCGTCGCCGTCCAGGGCCACGCACATCGTGATGACGGCCGTGCCGACGGCGATCCGCAGCGGGTCGTCCTTGGCCAGGCGCAGAATGCCGCGGATCAGCGGGTCGAAGAGCCCTGTGTCGATCATCAGGCTGAAGTACAGGACCGCGAAAGCGATCATGATGCCGGTGGGCGCCACCTTGCCCAGACCGGCGAGGATCATCGGGCCCATCTCGGCGCCGAAACCGCCGGCAAGCGCAGTCAACACCGGGACCAGCACCAACGCGGTGAGGACCGAGACGCGCCTGGTCATGGTGAGCACCAGGAACAGGCCGATGGTGAGAAAGCCGAGGAGCGCGATCATCGAGGTCCTTTCGGAGGGTTACGGAGAAGTTTCCGAGCGCTGACCTTTCACGTCCACCATCAAAAGTGGATTTATCCATGCGGTATGTGCATAGGTTGGCCTCATGGACGCTACTCTCCGGCAACTCGCCGCCTATGTCGCCGTGGCCAGGGCGGCGAGCTTCACCGCCGCGGCGGCGCACCTGCACGTCTCGCAGTCCACGTTGAGCCGCGCGGTCGCCGACCTGGAGCGGGTGCTCGACGCCCGCCTGCTGGAGCGCGACACCCGCAACGTCCAGCTCACCGCGGCGGGCCTGGAGACCCTGCGGGTGGCCGAGCAGATCGTCGGCGCCCACGAGTCGGGAATGAAGGAGCTGCGGCGCTACCTGCTCGGCGAGTCGGGCGTGGTGGCCGTGGCCACGCTGCCCTCGGTCGCGGCGGTGCTGCTGCCACGGATGATCTCCGCCTTCCGGCGGCAGCGGCCGCAGGTGGCGGTCCGCATCATGGACGGGCTCGAACGGGCCGTGCTCGGCAGGGTGCTGTCGGGTGACGCCGACTTCGCGATCACCACGGTGGGCGCGTCGCCGGATCGGCTCGAGCATCGTCCGCTGATCCGCGACCAGTTCCACGCCGTACTGCCCGAGGGGCACCCGCTCGCCGATCGTGACGAGGTCACCTGGGAGGACCTGGCCGCCGAGCCGTTCCTGGCCGTCGGGCCGCAGTCCAGTGTCCGCAGGCTCGCCGACGCGGCGTTCGCCCAGGCGGGCGCCGCCGTGACGCCCGCGGCGGAGGCGAGCAACGTGGCGACGGTGGGCGGCCTGGTCGCCGCCGGTCTCGGCGTGTCGGCGATGCCCGCTCTGGTGCTGCCCCTCCTGGGTCCGGGGCATGTGGTGCACCGCCGGTTGACCGGGCCCGTGGTGGAGCGGCGTCTGGACGTCGTGGTCCGGGCGCGGCGAACCCTGCCGCTCGCGGCGGCGGCGTTCCTGGACGTGCTCGAAGAGTTCCGTACGGAGCTGCCGCCGGGTGTCTCCTGGATGGGTTAATGCGTAAATAGCATGAATTTATCGACTTCTTGTGCTGGACCCGCATTTCTCGCCTTGGGCAGGATGACAGCACCGGACAGTGCGAAGGAGCTCATGCGTGGCGACCGAAGAGGCGACCGAACAGGCGAGCGGACAGGCGAGCGGACAGGCGAGCGGACAGGCGAGCGGACAGGCGACCGAACAGCGGCACGGCCAGGGGCAGTTGCGTGGTCTGAAAGTAGTGGAGTTCGCCCATGTGGTCGCCGGGCCACTGGCCGGGTCCATGCTCGCCGACCAGGGCGCCGACGTGATCCACGTCGAACCCCCCGGCGTCGGTGACGCGGCCCGCGCCATGGGCCCCACGCGCGACGGCGTACCGCTGTGGTTCAAGGTCGCCGGCCGGAACAAGCGCTCCGTCACTCTGGACCTGCACGACCCCGACGGCCGGCAGGTGGCCCACCGGCTCGTGGCCTGGGCCGACGTCGTCATCGTCACGCTGCGCCCCGGCCGGCTGCGGGCCTGGGAGCTGGACTGGGAGGCTGTGCACCGGATCAACCCCAAGGCCGTCCTGCTGCAGATCTCCGGGTTCGGCGCGACGTCCTCGCGGGCCGACGCGCCCGGCTTCGGCAAGGTCGGCGAGGCCAGGAGCGGCGTGGTGCACCTGACCGGCTTCCCCGACGGGCCGCCCGTGCACACCGGGTTCTCCCACGGCGACGCCGTGACCGGGCTGATGGGCGCCTACGCCGTGCTCGCCGCCCTGCACCGGCGGGCCAACGACCCCGCCTTCGACGGCGAGTGGATCGACCTGGCCCTGTTCGAGCCGCTGTTCCGGCTGGTCGAGTGGCAGGTCATCACGCACGACCAGCTCGGCGTCGTCCCCGGCAGGTCCGGCAACCAGCTGGCCGTCGCACCGGCCGCGGTCATCAACACCTACCTGTCCGGCGACGGCGACTGGATCACCGTGACCTCCGCGACCCTCCGCTCGGTCCTGAACGTCGTTCGTCTCCTGGGCCTGCCCGAGGAGGAGTACGCCACGACGCAGCGGCAACTCGCCGGCCGGGAACGGCTGGACCAGGGACTGCGCGCATGGGTGGCCGCGCGCGGCACCGCCGAGTGCCTGGAGGCGTTCGCGGACGCCGAGGTGGTCGCCTCCCGCGTCTTCACCGCCGAGGACATCGCCGGCGACCCCGTGTACGCCGAACGCGGCGACATCATCACCGTCGACGACCCCGACCTCGGGCCGGTCCGCATGCAGGCCGCCCTCCCGCACTTCCACCAGAAACCCGGACACGTCTGGCGAACCGGACCCGCGCTCGGGCAGGACAACGCCCTCGTCTACCGGCACTGGCTCGGGCTCGGCGCCGACCAGCTCGCGGATCTGGAGAAGCGCGGTGTCATCTGACCGGCCGCCGCTGCGCTCCCTGCTCTTCGTCCCCGGCACCCGTACCGAATGGCTGGCCAAGGCGGCGGCCACGGGAGCCGACGCGGCCATCCTCGACCTGGAGGACGCCGTCCCGCAGGCCGGCAAGGCCACCGCCCGCGCGCGCGTGGCCGACGCCGTCGCCGGCGCGACGGGCGACATGGCGCTGTTCGTCCGGATCAACCCCCTCGACGGCTGGGCGGCCGCCGAGGATCTGCGGGCCATCACGCACGCCCGCCTGGCCGGGGTGGTCCTGCCGAAGGTCGCGGGCGAAGCGGACGTACGCCTGGCCGACCGGCTGCTGAGCTGGTGCGAGCGCGAACACGGCCTGCCCGAGGGCCAGATCGCCCTCGTGCCGCTGCTGGAGAGCGCCGCCGCGCTGCGTGCCGCGTACGACATCGGCCGGGCCGCGCCCCGCGTCGCCTACCTGGGTGCGGTCACCGGCAAGGGGGGCGACGTCGAGCGGGCGGTCGGCTACCGCTGGAGCCCTGAGGGCACCGAGACGCTGGCCCTGCGGTCCCGTGTCCTGCTGGACGTGCGGGCGGCCGGCGCGCCCTGCCCGATCGCGGGCCTCTGGACGACCATCGCCGACCTCGAAGGGCTGCGGGCGTTCGCCGAGCAGAACCGCTCCCTGGGCTACGAGGGCATGATGGCGATCCACCCCTCCCACGTCCCCGTGATCAACGAGGTCTTCTCGCCCACCCCGGAGGAGCTCGCCCGCTACGCGCGGATGATCGCCGCCGTGGCGGCGGCGCAGGGACGCGGCGCCGGGGCGATCACCTTCGAGGGGGAGATGGTGGACGAGGCCATGGCCGCCAGAGCACGAGTCGCCCTTGATACATACGGAAAGAATCCAGAAACTTTCGGAACTTCTCAGCGGCCGTAGGGGGCGGTGCTCCCTCGCACCACGAGTTCGGTGGCGAGCTCGATGCGGTTCTGCGGCACCGGCTCGCCGTGCGTGAGCGCCACCAGCATCCTGGTGGCCGCGGCGGCCATCTCGGTGAGCGGCTGGCGGATCGTGGTCAGCGGCGGGATGGCCCAGCGCATCGGCGGGAGGTCGTCGAAGCCGATCACGCTCAGGTCGTCGGGGATGCGTAGTCCCCGCTCGTACGCCGCCCCGTAGACCCCCGTGGCCTGCCCGTCGTTGCAGGCGAAGATCGCGGTGGGCGGATCGGGCAGCCGCAGCAGCCGATGGGCCTGGGCCAGGCCGCCCTCGACCAGGAAGTCGCCCGCGCGGATCAGATCCGGATCGATGGGCACGCCGGCCATGTCCAGCGCGGCGCGGTAGCCGTCGAGGCGGGCCCGGCTGGACAGCGCGTAGTCGGGGCCGGTGATGATGCCGATCCGCCGGTGGCCGAGCTGCAGCAGGTGGCGGGTCGCCGAGAGGCCGCCGTTCCAGTTGCCGGCGCCCACCGAGGGCACCTGGTGGCCGGGCTCGCCGCTCGGGTCCAGCAGGACGAGCGGGATGTCGCGGCTGGCGAGCTGGTGGCACTGGGCGTCGGTCAGGCTGCTGAACACCGCGATGACACCGGTGGGCCGGCGTCTCATCACGCCCTCGATCCAGCTCCGGCCGGGGACGTGGTGGTGCTGCAGCTGGGAGAGCACCAGCGCCAGGTCGTGTTCCTGCGCCACCCGCTCGACGCCCTTGATGATCTCTATCGGGTAGTCGCCCTCCAGCGCGTGGAAGACCAGCTCCACCAGGGCGGCGGGACTGTCGCGCCGCCGCTGACGCCGGTAGCCGTGCTCGCGGATGAGCCCCTCGACCAGGGCCCGGGTCTCCGGCGCGACCTCGGAACGGCCGTTCACCACTTTGGAGACCGTGGCCGTGGACACTCCGGCCAGCTCGGCGAGCTGCGCGATGGTCAGCGGCTGGTTGGGCGCGGCGCGAGGTCCGGTGCCGGCTGCGGTGCCGGGTCCTGCGTCGGCGGCGGTGCCGGGCGCGGGCGGCTCCTGGGTCGCGGTCATGGGCGCAGTCTAACGCCAGGCTTTCGGCCTGTTGCCCGACTGTTTCGGCAATCTTACGACCAGATTATTGACCAGGTTGGCGGGAAGTGCCTAAAGTCCCCGATTAACGATCGGCCCTAGTTCCGAAAATTTTAGGCGCCGCGACGAACTCCACCTCCATGGGCGCGCCGCCGTCAGTCCGTACCAGCTCTTCAGCACCGACCCCCAGGGGAAGAGATCGCCGTGAAGCTCCGCAACGCAATCCCGGCCGCGCTCGCCGCGGCCCTCGCCCTGACCACGGCCGCCTGCGGCGGCGGAACCTCCACTCAGGCGACAGAGAGCGGCGGTAAGTCGTTCGACTTCTGGTCGTTCAGCGGGATCAACCAGAAGGCCGCCGTCGAGGACTACCAGAAGAAGAACCCCGGCGCGCAGGTGAAGCTGACCGAGGTCGGCAGCTCCGTGGAGACGGCGCAGGCGCTGACGACGGCGCTGGCCGGCGGCAAGGTGCCCGACCTCGTCCTCATCCAGGGCGACGACCTGCCCAAGTTCGTCCAGCAGCCGCAGAACTTCACCGACCTGCGGCCGATGGGCGCCGACAAGATCAAGGGCGACTATCTCGACTGGGTGATGAGCCAGAGCACCGCCAAGGGCGGTGAGATCATCGGCATCCCGACGGACGTGGGCGGCATGGCCGTCGCCTACCGGACGGACCTGTTCAAGAAGGCCGGGCTGCCGACCGACCGCGAGGAGGTCGGCAAGCTCTGGCCCACCTGGGACGCCTTCATCGAGACCGGCAAGAAGTACACCGCCAAGACCGGCAAGGCGTTCGTGGACAACGCGGCGACCAGCGTGTTCTACCAGGCGGTCAACCAGGGGCCGCAGAAGTACTACGACCCCTCGGGCAACGTCGTCTACAGCACCAGCCCGCAGGTCAAGACGGCCTTCGATCTGGCGATCAAGACCGCGCAGGCCGGGATCACGGCCAAGCAGAGCTCGTTCTCCGAGGGCTGGAGCGCGGGCATGGGCAAGGACCAGTTCGCGGTGATCTCCGCGCCGTCGTGGATGCTGGGCGCGATCCGGCGAAACGCCCCGGACACCAAGGGCAAGTGGGACGTCGCCACGATCCCCGGCGGGGCGGGCAACTGGGGCGGCAGCTACCTGGCGATCCCCAAGGGCGCCAAGAACCCCAAGGCGGCCTGGGCGTACATCACCGCGACCCAGTCACCGCAGGGCCAGCTGACGCATTTCGTGGACTCCGGCTCGCTGCCCACCACCCCGTCGGTCTACAAGGACCCCAAGCTCACCGGGCTGAAGGACGAGTTCTTCTCCGGCGCGCCGATCGGGACGATCTACACCGACTCGCTGCTCGGCCTCAAGCCGTTCCTCATCGGCCCGGACAGCTCGGCCATCGGCCAGGAGCTGCAGAACGCGATCACGAACGTCGAGCAGGGCAAGGGCGACCCCGCCAAGGCGTGGGACACGGCACTGGCCAACGTCAAGACGGCCATCGGCAAGTAGGACGAGCGTGACGACAAGCCTCAACACGGCGCGGGCGGCCCAGACGCCGCCCGCGCTCACGACCCGGGTACGGCAGGGCATCGGCGAGCGCATCGCCCCCTATGCCTACATCGCCCCGTTCTTCCTGATCTTCGCGGTCTTCGGGCTGTTCCCGCTGCTGTTCACCTTCTACGTGGCGCTGTTCGACTGGAACCCCATCGGCGAGCACGTCTTCATCGGCTTCGGCAACTTCAGCCGCCTGTTCGACGACGCCCGGTTCTGGAACGCGGCCGGGAACACGATCAGCATCTGGCTGCTGTCCACCGTGCCGCAGCTGGTGCTGGCGCTGGGCCTGGCCCACCTGCTCAACCATGCCCGGCTCCGGCTGGCGGTGTTCTTCCGGATGTCGATGCTGGTGCCGTACATCACCTCGGTGGCGGCCACCACGATCGTCTTCGCCCAGATGTTCGACCGCGACTACGGCCTGCTGAACTGGCTGCTGGGGTTCGCCGGCGTCGAGCCGATCGACTTCAAGCAGTCGGTGTGGGGCAGCCACGTGCTCATCGCGGTCATGGTGACCTGGCGCTGGTTCGGCTACACCACGCTGCTCTACCTGGCCTCCCTGCAGGCGATCCCGCGCGCGATCTACGAGGCGGCGGCCGTGGACGGCGCGGGCGGGTGGAAGCAGTTCCGGCACATCTCGATCCCGTCGCTGCGGCCGGTCATCGTGTTCACGATCGTCACCTCGACGATCGGAGGCCTGCAGATCTTCACCGAGCCGCTGCTGGTCTCCCGCAGCGCGCCGCTGACCTGCGGACCGATCCGGCAGTGCCAGACGCTGACGCTGTTCCTGTACGAGCAGGGCTTCGGCCAGTTCCAGTTCGGCTACGGCGCGGCCATCGGCGTGGCCCTGTTCGTGCTGGTGGTCGCGGTCGCGACGCTCAACTACGTCCTGTCCACCCGTATCCGGCCGGAGCGATGATGACCAAGACGATCCGGCGCTCGGGCGAGCGCGTCCGCTGGTGGTCCTATGTCCTGCTGGGACTGGCCGTGTTCGGCTGCCTGTTCCCGCTGTACTGGATGTTCGTGGTGGCCACGACCGACACGGCGACGGCCACGCAGCTGCCGCCCGAGATCGCGCCCGGTGGCAACTTCTTCCACCTGGCCGGCCTGGTGTTCACGACGGTGCCCTTCGTCCAGTCGATCGTCAACAGCCTCATCGTGGCCGGGACGATCGGTGTCGGGCACGCCCTGCTCTGCTCGCTGGCCGGGTTCGCCTTCGCCAAGCTGCGCTTTCCCGGCCGCAACGCGCTGTTCCTGATCGTCGTGCTCACCATGACGGTGCCGACACAGCTGGCCGTCATCCCGCAGTACATGATCATCTCTGCGCTGGGCTGGGTGGACACCCTCCAGGCGCTCATCGTGCCGGGCCTGGCCAGCGCGTTCGGGATCTTCTGGATGCGCCAGCACCTGTCCACCACGATCAGCGACGAGATCCTCCAGGCGGCCCGCATCGACGGCGCGACCAGCTGGCAGATCTTCTGGCGCATCGCGTTCCCGCTGGTGCGGCCGGCCGCGTTCGTGCTCGGGCTGCTCGGGTTCGTCACCGCCTGGAACGACTTCCTGTGGCCGTTCATCGTGCTGAAGTCGCCGGAGATGTACACCGCGCAGATCGCCATCAAGGCCCTGCAGAACAGCCTCGACGTCGACCTCGGGCTCGCCATGTCGGGCTCGTTCCTGGCCACCCTCCCGCTGCTGGTGCTGTTCGTCTTCGTGGGCCGGCGCATGGTGGCCGGGATCATGGACGGCGCCTTCAAGGGCTGACCCTCTCACCGAAAGGAACCGCTCAACGTGCGGATGTACGACAACCCGGTGATCGGCGGGTTCCACCCGGATCCCAGCGTGTGCCGGGTCGGCGAGGACTACTACCTCGTCTGCTCCAGCTTCGAGTACGTCCCCGGCGTCCCGATCTTCCACAGCCGCGACCTGGTGCACTGGCGGCAACTGGGGAACGTGCTCGACCGGCCGTCACAGCTGGAGCTGCCCCCAGAGGTGCCCGCCTCGGGCGGGATCTACGCGCCGACGATCCGCCACCACGACGGCCGGTTCTATTTGATCACGACGAACGTGAGCGGCCGGGGCAACTTCATCGTCACCGCCGAGCGCCCCGAAGGCCCGTGGTCGGACCCCGTCTGGATCGACCTGCCGGGCATCGACCCCGACCTGGCCTGGGACGAGGACGGCGCCTGCTGGTGCGCCTTCTCCGGTACGCAGATCGCGCGCATCGACCCGGCGGCGGGCAAGATCCTGGAAGGCCCGTATCACGCCTGGTCAGGAGTCGGCATGAAATATCCGGAAGGGCCGCACCTCTACCAGGTGGGCGACTGGTGGTACCTGCTGATGTCCGAGGGCGGCACCGAGCGCGGCCACAGCGTCTCGATCGCCCGCGCCCGCTCGCCGCGCGGCCCGTTCGAGGCGGGCCCGGCCAACCCGATCCTGTCGCACCGCGGCACCGACCGGCCGATCCAGAGCACCGGCCACGCCGACCTGGTGGAGGCGGCCGACGGCAGCTGGTGGATGGTCCTGCTCGGCACCCGCCCGCGCGGCTACACGCCGGAGTTCCAGGTCCTCGGGCGGGAGACGTTCCTCACCCCGGTGGAATGGGTGGACGGCTGGCCCGTGGTCGGCCCGGTCCTCGAACGCCATCCGGCGCCCGCCGCCTGGCATCCCCTCCCGGAAACGCCGCCGCGCGACGACTTCGACGCCGACGCGCTGGCGCCGTACTGGATCTCACCGCGCAGCCGCCCGGACGGCTCCTGGTCGCTGACCGAGCACCCCGGCCGGCTCACCCTGCACGCCACCGGCGCCACGCTGGACCGCCCGGGATGCGCCTTCGTCGGCCGCCGCCAGCAGCACCACGACTGCCGCGTCGCCGCTCGCCTGGAACCGGGATCGGCCACGGCCGGGCTGTCCGTGCGCCTGGACGAGGCCCACCACTACGACCTGGAAGTATGCGAGGGGCGGGCGCGCCTGATCGCGCGGATCGGCCCGCTGCGCCAGTGCGTGGCGGACCAGCCCGTACCTCCGGGCCCGGTCACCCTCGCCATCTCCTTCCGTACGCGCGACCTCCTGCCGCCGTCCGTGACCGCTTTGGCGGCCGCGTCCGTCGGCGAGCCGGTTGGCGTCGGTGCTCGTGGCCCGGACACCATCGCCTTCTCCGCCGGCGGAGTTCTCCTGGCCGAGCTGGACGGCCGCTACCTGTCCACGGAGGTGGCGACCGGCTTCACCGGGCGGGTCATCGGCATGTACGTCACGGACGGCAGCGCGAGCTTCGACTGGTTCGACTACCAGGCCGGCGAGCACGAGGTGCGGGTCAGGGCTTGAACAGCAGGCGGTTCGGCGTGTAGAGCGGGTTGCCGTTGATCGCGAACTGGGTGGCCCACTTGATGATCAAGGCGTTGACGATGCTGGACGACATCTCGCCGTACCGGTCCTTGATGAGCGCGGCCACGCCGGCCGCCGTGGGGGCCGCCATCGACGTGCCGCTCAGAACGCTCGGGTAGATCCCGGCCAGCGGGACCGACGGGATGCCCACCCCTGGTGCGTAGAGGTCGACGCAGGGTCCGAAGTTGCTGAACCAGGCCTTGGAGTCGCTGATGTCCGAGGCGGCCACGGTCAGCGTGTTCGGGGCGCTGGCCGGTGACCTGGTGCACGCGTCGACGTTCTCGTTGTCGGCGGCGACCGAGACGAAGACGCCGGAGTCGGCGAGGGCCGTCACCGCGGTATTGAGCGCCACGGACTGGGGGCCGCCCAGCGAAAGGTTGGCCACGG
This sequence comes from Nonomuraea sp. NPDC049158, assembly GCF_040648335.1. NCBI lineage: Bacteria > Bacillati > Actinomycetota > Actinomycetes > Streptosporangiales > Streptosporangiaceae > Nonomuraea > Nonomuraea sp. NPDC049158. The sequence continues at coordinate 87,948 of NZ_JBEZDM010000034.1, read as the reverse complement.
CAGGGTGGATGGCGTGGGCGGTCACCCCGTCGATGCCGGCGATGATCGCCGAGGTCGACGTGTCCGCGCTGCACTGGGGGAACACCTTGACCCCGCGCAGCCGCACCAGCTTCGCCACCCCCCAGGACGCGCTGCCCACCGTGCCGGACACGTGCGTGCCGTGGCCCTGGCAGTCGACTCCGTCGCCGCCGAAAGCGTCGAACACGTTGATGGCGCGGTCGCCGAACTCGCCCTGGTCGGTCTGGATGCCGGTGTCGATCACATAGGCGCGAACCGACGCACCGGTGTATTGGAAGATGTACCGATTATTCAAGCCGAATCGCTGGTCGATGCGGTCGAGGTTCCACGGTGGGCTGAACTGCTGATACCAAGGAAGTTCGGCCTCGGTGCTCGGCGCGGGGTCCAGCTTGATGGGCTTTGTCCGCCTCGATCGCTATGACGTCCGGGTTGGCGCGGAGCAGGGCGACCTCTTCCGGGGTCAACGTGGCGGAGAAGCCGTTGACGGCGTGGCCGATGGCTTCGCCGTCGGTTGCCTGCGCCGGATGGAAGGCGACCGCCGGAGCAAGGGCCAGCAGCATGCCTGATATGCCCGATGCTAGATACTTTTTCACTAAGGTGCCCTTTCGAGTGCATGGGCGATGATCTCCTTAGCGCCATTTCTCCAGTCGCGCATATAGCGATTCGCTCGCTTGAGTACGCGGAGTGAAAAGTGATGTGCCGGCGGGGCGTTTTACGGGAGCTGAGCGCGGTCTCCCGTCTCGGCGGGGGACCGCGCTCAGGGTTCGGCCGTCAGGCGGAGATCCGACCGGCTCCTCCTTCGCTTACCGGTAGGTGATGTCCGAGCTGGAGTAGACGCAGTTGACGCCGTCGGCGCCGCTGCCGATCTTGGTGGGTTCGCCGCTGGTCACGCCCTTGTACTTCTCGCAGATCACGATCTTCTTGCTGGAGTCGCCGACGATCGTGATGCCGGAGAACCTGGCGGTGTCGCCGTAGTTGGTGTTGATGCCGGCCAGCGTCTTGCCCGGGTACGTGGCGGTGACGTTGGAGATCACGACGTGGCGCGCGTACTGCTTGGAGCAGTTTCCGCAGGAGCGGTAGAGCTTGCCGAAGTTCGTCACCTGGAAGTTCCTGATGTACATGGTGCCGGGGCCGTTGTGCTGGAAGACCTTGTCGCTGGCCGCTTTGGCGCCGCCGCCGTCGATCGTCATCGTCTGGGACGAGGAGGTTCCCTTGAAGGTGGCGGCATCCTCGCCGACGTCCTCCCACCAGACGTTCTGGAGGGTGCAGGTGCCCGTGCAGTGAATGCCGTCGGCCGCGGGGGAGCCGATGATGACGTTCTTCAGCACCGCGCCGTTGGCGAGCTTGAAGATCGGGCTCTGGCCCTCTTCCTGTCCGCCGCTGCCCAGGTCCCCGGTGCCGTAGTAGCGGATCATCTTGCCGTCGACCGTGCCGGACACGTTGATCGTCGCACCGACCGGCTGCTGGCCGCTCGGCGTCGGCCAGGCCGCGCCGGACGCCGGCGGCCCGCTGGCGATGCCGCCGGCCAAGGCCAGCGCGGCGGCCACCATCGCCACTATCCGGGCCGGGATCGTCTTTCTCACGATTGCCTCCCTGCGGTGCCTTCGCCTGCCGTACACGTATGTGAACGAAAGACAGGTGAGTGAATGACCGTTAATGTAGGAAAGCGCTTTCCAGTCGTCAACGCGGACGTGCTCTCCGGCGTGCGGTGAGAAGGCGTCGTGGCTGGCCAGAGCATGACAAGGCCGTTTGCTGGGAGTGAAACTTTCAGTTCTGCCGTTGCGGTTCCAGTAGGTCCGCCAATGAGGACCTCATCGCCGCGACCAGGTCTCGCTGTGGGTTGATGAGCCACTGGAGTTGAAGTCCGTCCCACAGGGCCACCAGGGACTCGGCGATGCCTTCGGGGGCCCTGCCGTTGGAGACGCGGCCCGCGTCCTGGTCGCGGCGGATGGCGACCGCCAGCGTCTCGATCAGCCTGTCGTACCTGGCACGAAACCACTCATGCGCCGGATGGTCCGCGGCCGACGACTCCGCGGCCATGAGGGCGAGCAGCCTCAGCATCTCGGGGCGTTCGAGGTTGCGGTGGACGTACTGCAGCACGGCGTACGCCACCCCCTGCTCCCGGCAGTCTTCGGTGAAGGAGCCGGCGTGCGCGGAGTCGGCGTTCTCGAGCACGGCCACGAGCAGCGCGCTCTTGCTGGGGAAGTGATGGACGACGCTGGTCAGACTGAGGTCCAGCTGCTTCGCGATCTCCCGCAGCGACCCGCCTCGGTAGCCGCGGGCCGAGAAGACGGACGTCGCGGAGGCGACGATCTCGGCCTGGCGGCGCGCGCTCTTGGCGTAGGGGCCCCGCCGCGTGCCGGGTCGGCTCACCGTCTCTTCGGTCATGCGATCAACCCTATGGGCCCGGCGCCCGGCGCAGGGGGAATTCGCCCAACGAAATTATGGCAACTGTTCGGTTTTTGGGATAACGTCTCGCTCACCCACACCACGACTTGCGGAGGAAGCGGTGGAGCTTCCCTCGGGTGGAGAGGACCGGGACCACAAATGTGCAGCTCAACCATTGCGAAGTCGCTCGTCGGCGGCCTGGCCGTCGCACTGCTCCTGACCGGCTGCGGCCGGTCCGACGCCCGCCCGGCGGAGCAGCCCGCGGCAGGCGCCCCGATCGACGCCAAACCCGCCGACGGCGCCATCACCGTATGGGCGATGGGAACGGAGGGCGAACTCCTGCCCAAGCTCGCCGCCGAGTTCAGCAAGGCGAACCCCGGCGCGAAAGTGCAGGTGACAGCGGTCCCCTGGCAGGACTACGCCAAGAAGGTACAGACCGCCATCGCCTCGGGAGACACTCCGGACGCCACCATGGTGGGGGCGGTGGACCTCGCGGCGTTCGCGTCCACGGGCGGGCTGGAAAAGGTCCCGGCCAAGCTCGTTGACTACAACTCCTTCTACCGCGGCGCCGTCCAGAGCACCCTGTTCGAGGGCGCCGAGTACGGCGTCCCCTGGTACGTGGAAACGCGCTCCCTTTTCTATCGCAAGGACATGGCCAAGGCCGCCGGCGTCTCCGCGCCCAAGACCTGGGAGGAGTACGGCCCGTTCCTCCAGGCCCTTCAGAAGCAGGGCGCCAAGTGGGGACTGTCCCTGCCCACCGGTGCCACGGCGACCTGGCAGGGCGTGGTGCCGTTCATGTGGCAGGCCGGGGCCCAGATCATGAGCGAGGACGGCACCAAGTTCACCTTCGACACGCCCGAGGCGCTCAAGGGGCTCGAGTTCTACCGGTCGTTCATCTCCTCGAAGATCGCCAGCCCGAACGGCCCGGTGAGCCTGGGAGAGATCGAGCCACAGTTCGTCGCCGGGTCCACCGCCGCGCTCATCGCCGGTCCCTGGGAAGAGAGCCTGCTGAAATCCGCCGGAGGCGCGTCCTTCGTCGATGACAAGGTCGGCATCGCACCGCTGCCCTCCGGGTCGAAGTCCAACGCCAGCTACATCGGCGGCGGACAGTGGGCGGTGTTCAAGGACGCCAAGAACCGGGAGGGCGCCTGGAAGTTCATCCGGTGGATGGGCGGTGCTGAGGCCCAGAAGACCTGGTACGACCTGTCCGGAGACCTGCCCGCCGTCGAGTCGGCCTGGAACGAGGGCAAGCTCGCGACCGATGCGACGCTGGCCGTGTTCCGCACCCAGCTGACGACGGCACAGCCCGGCCCGAACACCACGACCTGGCGGCAGGTCACCGCGGTCCTGGACGCCGAGTTCGAAAAGGTGGCCAAGGGCGTCTCCTCGCCGCAAGCGGCCTTGCAGGAGATCCAGAAAAAGGCGTCGGCGATCGGAACCGGGGCGTAGGGATGGCCTCTTCCGCCACCATGCGCTCCTCGTCGGGCCGGGCTGCCAGGCCACCGCAGGCCATGTCAGGACACTCCCGGCGCACACTGGTCGCGTGGGCCTTCTGCGCGCCCTTCATCGCACTCTTCGCCACCTTCGGCTTGTGGCCGGTGCTCTCCTCGTTGGCGATGAGCGTCACGGACATCACGAACCGGGACGTACGTGCGCCCTTCAGCGTCAACTTCGTGGGCCTTGAGAACTTCACCACCCTGTTCGGGGACCCGACCTTTCTTCGGGCGGCCCTCAACACGCTCTACTTCGTCGTCGCGGGAATCCCCCTGACGATGATCCTCGCCTTGGGACTCGCCGTCGCACTCAATTCCGGGATCCAGCGGGCGAAGGGACTCTTCAGGGTCGCGTACTTCGCGCCCGTGGTGACCAGCATCGTGGCGATAGCGGTCGTGTGGAGGTACCTCTACGAGGAGGACGGAATGATCAACTCCGCCCTCGCCGTCGTGGGAATCCACGGCCCGGACTGGTTGAACGACCCGAACTGGTCCATGCCCGCGCTCATCCTCATGGCGGTCTGGCGCCACTTCGGCATCCCCATGGTGATCTTCCTGGCCGGACTGCAGTCCATTCCCGAAGAACTGCGGGAGGCGGCCCGCATTGACGGCGCCACCCGCTGGCGCACGTTCCGCAGCGTCACCCTGCCGCTGCTGCGACCGGTCACGCTGGTGGTCGCCGTGTTGCTGAGCATCGGTTACCTGCAGTTCTTCGAGGAACCGTTCGTGATGACGAGTGGTGGGCCGCTGGACAGCACCACCTCGATCGGTTACTACGCCTACGAGCAATTCGGCTTCGGCAACTACGGCGCGGCCTCCGCCGCCTCGTACGTGCTGGTGGCCGCGATCGCGCTGCTCAGCCTCCTGCAATTCCGTATCTTCCGAGCGAAGGCGTGACATGACCACTGCGAGCGCGAGCACCGGTGCGGCCACGTCCGGCATCGGCGTACGCATCCGGCCTGCCCGCATCATGCTCTACGGCGCCCTCGTCATCGGCCTGATCGCGACGCTGGCACCGTTCGCGTGGATGTTCCTGGGATCGGTCAAGCCGACCGGGGAGATCGTCGCCTATCCGAGCTCCTGGCTTCCCCGTTCTCCGACACTGGACAACTTCGAACTGCTGCTGGCGAAGCAGAGTTTCGGCCTGTACTTCTTCAACAGCGCGCTGGTCGCCGTGACGTGTGTCATGGGCAATCTGCTCTTCTGCTCCATGGCGGGGTACGCCTTCGCGAAGATGGAGTTCGCCGGAAAGCGCCTGCTGTTCGGCCTCGTCCTCACGATGCTGATCATTCCTGGCACCACCACCTTCGTGCCGCTTTTCGTCCTCGTCAGCGGCATGGGACTGAGCAATTCCTATCTCGGGTTGATTCTGCCCTTCCTCGTGACACCGCTCGGTGTGTTTCTCATGCGCCAGTTCATCCATGACATTCCAGATTCTCTCGTCGAAGCGGCCCGCCTCGACGGTGCCGGGGAAACCCGCATCTTTCTCCGGGTGATCGTCCCGCTCTGTCGTCCGGCTCTGGCGACACTGGCGATCCTGACCTTCCTGGCCCAGTGGAACAACTTCCTGTGGCCGCTGGTGATCGCGCAGACCGAGGACCATTACACGCTGCCGGTGGCGCTCGCCCTGTTCTCGGTGGGCGCCAATGGCACCAACTACGGTCTGCTGCTCGCCGGTGCGGTCACCGTCGTCACCCCGATCCTGGTGCTCTTTCTGTTCCTCCAGAGGCAGTTCGTCCAGGGCATCGCCAACACCGGCATCAAATAACGCGACCACCGCGTGACTCGACCACCGCGTGACTCGACCACCGCGTGACTCGACCACCGCATGACTCGACCACCGCATGACTCGACCACCGCGTGAATCACCGCGCGGAGAAAAGGAGCATCGACCATGCTTCGCCCGCAGGACGGCCCCACCCGCGAACGCCGCTCCCTGGCCGGCTTGTGGAGGTTCCGGCTGGACGCCGAGGGAGCAGGCCGCGCCGAAGGCTGGTGGCGCTCGCCCCTGGCGGGAGCCGTCGACATTCCGGTACCGGCCAGCTACAACGACATCTATCCCGACGTAACGGTCCGGGACCACGTCGGCGACGCCTGGTACCAGACGAGCGTGTGGGTACCGGCCCAGTGGACAGGACAGCGCATCGTCCTGCGGTTCGACGCCGCCACCCATCGCGCGACCGCCTGGGTCAATGACGTCGAGGTCGTCACCCACGAAGGCGGCTACACCCCGTTCGAGGCGGACGTGACCGCGCACGTGCGACCGGGAGCCGAGAACCGCGTCACCGTCGTGATCAACAACGAGCTGAGCTGGGCGACGATCCCGCCGGGCATCATCGAGGAACGTCCCGACGGCCGCCGGGTGCAGCGATACTTCCACGACTTCTTCAATTACGCGGGCCTGCATCGGCCGGTCTGGCTCTACACCACACCACCGGAGCACATCAGCGACATCACCGTCACCACGGCCTTCGACGACACCACCGGCGTCATCAGCTACCGGGCGGACAGTGCCGGCGAGACCGACTCGGTCCGCGTGTCGCTGCGCGATGCCTCGGGTGCCGAGGTGGCCGCCGCCACAGGTGCGGTCGGCACCCTGCGGGTGCCCGACGTACATCCCTGGGCACCCGGCGACGGCTACCTCTACGAACTCGAGGCCATGCTGCTCAGCGCATCAGGGGAGGTCACCGACAGCTACCGCCAGCCGGTGGGCGTACGCACGGTGGAGGTACGCGGGAAGCAGTTCCTGATCAACGGAACCCCCTTCTACTTCAAGGGGTTCGGCAAGCACGAGGACGCGGCGGTGCGTGGCAAGGGCCACGACGACGTGCTGATGGTGCACGACTTCGCCCTCATGGACTGGATCGGCGCGAACTCCTTCCGTACCTCGCACTATCCGTACGCGGAGGAGGTTCTCGACTACGCCGACCGGCACGGTGTCGTCGTCATCAGCGAGACGGCGGCCGTCGGGCTCAACCGCAACATCGGCGGAGGTGTCTTCAGCTCCGGCGAACGGGTGCTCACCTTCTCCCCGGACACGGTCAGCGATGAGACCCAGCGCGTCCACCTGCGGGCGCTCCAGGAGTTGGTGGCGCGCGACAAGAACCGTCCCAGCGTCGTGCTGTGGTCCGTGGCCAACGAACCCGACCACGTCCAACCCGAAGCGCGCGACTACTTCGCCCCACTCGCCGCGGAAACCCGCCGCCTCGACCCGACCCGGCCCGTGGCCTACGTCAACGCGCTGCTCGCGCCGCCGGACCAGTGCGTGGTCACCGACCTGTTCGACGTGGTCCTGCTCAACCGGTACTACGGCTGGTACTTCGGTCCCGGCGACCTGGAAGCGGCCGAGAGCGCGCTGGAGACCGAACTGCGGCAGTGGGCGGCGCTGCATGACAAGCCCATCGTCATCACCGAGTACGGTGCCGACACCTACCCCGGCCTGCGCGGCATCGTGCCCAACCCGTGGACCGAGGAGTATCAGGCGGAGCTGCTCGATGTGTATCACCGGGTCTTCGACCGGGTCGACGCGGTGGTGGGCGAACAGGTGTGGAACTTCGCCGACTTCGCCACCACACCGGGTGTCTTCCGCGTCGACGGCAACAAGAAGGGTGTGTTCACGCGCGACCGCCACCCCAAGACGGCCGCGTTCCACCTGCGCGCCCGCTGGCGCAAAGACGAGCCCTAATAGTCGACAGCCTCGGGTGCTGGGCCGATTCGGCGGGCCAATTCCTCTTCGTCATAGCGCACGTCTATGCCGTGTTGTCTCATCACCGAGACGAGTTTCTTCAGCGGAATGTGAATATCGGAGTGGCCGACCTCCTGCCACCCGATGTTCGTCCCATTGTCGGAATCCGCGGCCATGACCATGAAAGGAACCTTGGCCCATCCTATTTCCGAGCACATGATCGCACCTCCGTCCGAGGTGGTGCCGCACTTGTAGATACGTACCTCTTGGATGAAGTCACCAGGCATGCTGACCCTCGTACCCGGACGCCGACCTCGGAATACGATCACCGCGGTCAAGATAGTCAAGATCACAGACTCCGTCAGGGAGGGCAGAGGGCAGAGAGGTCTCGACCTCCCCGGCCGCTCGGTGGAGCTCTGGTTCGACCCGCCGGAGGCCGAGGTCCCGGTCGATCTGCTCGCCGCCGTCATGGACGAGCACCCTCTCGTCCGCCACTACCTCGACCACCCCGGGGACGTCTCCCCGCGCCGGATCAGCGACTGCCTCGCCGAACGTGCCTGGCGGTCGCACCGCGTCTACCGCGAGCTGTTCGTCCCGATGCGGGCCCGGCACCAGCTCGCCATCGTCGTCGGTACGTGGCTGCCGTCGGGCGGCCGCGGCTGGGCCGTCAACCGCTCCGGCCACGACTTCAGCCAGACCCACGTCGAGGTGGCGCGGGCACTGCAGCCGGTCCTGACACTGCTCGACCGGATCTACGCACCGGGAGCTCTAGGAGCGCCGGGGTCGCCGGAGTCACAGGGAGTGTCGAGGTCGGCGGGAATGCCGGGAACGTCGGGAGTCACGCCGGAAGGGGACAGCGCCCAGCGCGACGAGATGCGGCTGCGCGCCGGCCTGACCAGCCGCGAACTGGACATGATCACCCTGGTCGCGAGAGGACTCAGCGCCCAGCAGATCGCCTGCCTGCGCCGGATCAGCGTCCGCACCGTCCGCAAGCACCTGGAGAACGTCTACGGCAAGCTCGGCTGCCACGACCGGCTGCTGGCCGTCAACCGCGCCCGCCACCTCGGCCTGATCTGACCCACCGACCGCCCCGACGCCTTTCGCCCACGGCAGAACATTATTCGGTATTGTGGTTGCCTATGACGGACATATTCGACGACCTCAAGGCCGAGTACGAGCAGTTGGACACCGTCCTCGCCGGTCTCACCCCCGCCGAGTGGTCCCACCCGTCGGCCGCCGAGGGTTGGACCGTCTCCGACGTGGTCCTCCACCTTGCCCAGGCTGAGGAACGCGCTGCCGCCTCGCTCGCGGGCGAGGACGTCACGATCAGGCACGAGCCCGCCACCGGCGACGGCTTATCGGGTCGGGAGCCCGCGACCAACGGTGCGTCTGGCCGGGAGTCCGGCAGAGGCGAGTCCGGCAGAGGGGTGGACGCGGCGGCGGCCGCGATGGTGGCCGCTCAGCGGGACATCGCCCCGGCCGATCTCCTGGCCCGCTGGCGCAGGGCAGCCTTCGCCATTCCCGACGCCCTGCGCGCCCAGCCCAAGGGCACCCGGTTGTCCTGGGTGGCCACCTCGTTGTCCCCGGCGACCCTGGCCACCACCCGGCTGGCTGAGCACTGGGCCCATGCCTACGACATCACCGCGCCCCTCGGCATCCTCTACCCTGACACCTCGCGCCTGCGCCACATCGCCTGGCTCGGCCACCGCACCCTGCCGTACGCCTTCGACGTCGCGGGCGTCGAGGGCGGGCCCGTCTGCTGTGAGCTGACCGCACCCGACGGCGAGCTCTGGCGCTTCGGCGACCCCGCCGCCGCCTCCACCATCACGGGCCCCGCCGCCGACTTCTGCCGCGTCGGCGCCCACCGCCTGACCCCCGCCGACTCGACGCTGAAGGCGACGGGCCCGCACGGCGCCAAAGCACTCGCCGTCCTACGCAACTACGCCCTCTGACGACTCCCGTCAGCGACTCCCACGCCTGGCTTCCACGCCTGGGAGCAAGACCGCCGCACGGCCGACGGAGCCTGGGAGGGCCGCCGTACAGCCGACGGGGCTCGGGGAGGGCCGCCTGCGGCTGACGGGTCAGCCGAACGTGGTCGACAGTTCGTCGGCGAGGCGCTCGATCGTCTCCCGGCCCTCCAGCGGTCGTGACCACGTGGCCGGGAACGCGGCGGTGCCGTGTACGGCGCCCAGGAGGTTGCCGCAGACCGAGCCCGTGGAGTCGCTGTCTCCCGAGTGGTTGACCGACAGCAGCATCGCCCGCTCCACCGACGGCTCTGCCAGCGCGCAGTAGACCCCGATGGCCAGCGCCTCCTCGGCCACCCACGCTCCGCCGAGCGACTCGACCGCCTCCGGCGTGTGCTCGCCGCTGCGGGCCAGTGCGAGCGCGGCGCGGAGCGCGGCGGTCGTTTCCTCGTGCCGCGGGTACGCGGACGTCAGATCCAGGGCATCCTGTACGGCCTGCGCCAGCGGCCGCCCCGCTGCCAGGAGTGCGACGATCGCCGCGAACGCCCCGGCGGCCAGGTAACCGGTCGGATGCCCATGGGTGATCTGCGCACAGGCGGCGGACAGCTCGAACGCGGCCCGAGGGTCTCTGGCGGCCAGCCCGAACGGGGCCGAGCGCATGACCGTTCCGCACCCCTTGGAATCGGGGTTCACCGGGCCGGGCTCGCCGAGCGGCGCCGGGCCGGGGAAGTGCCGGTGCAGGCCCGACAGGCAGGCATTTCCGGGTGCCCGCCGCGAGTACAGCCAGCCCTCCTCGCGCAACCGGCCCGTACGATGCGGACCGTCCGGTGGCGGAGGCGCGGGATGGTCCTGGGTGTCCAGCCAGCGCTGGTACGCCTGGCGTACGGACTCCACGGCGTTGGCCGACTCCAGGGCGTCCGCCGACTCCAGGGCGTCGGCGGACTTCACGGCGTTGGCAGGGGTCTCGGCGCGGGTGAGCCCCTCCACGGTGAAGAGCGTCATCTGCGTGTCATCGGTGATCAGTCCACTTTTGCCACGCCAATCGGTTATATATCCGGAAATGCCGTCTTTGCCGTGATGCTTGCGGATCTCCCTGAGCGACTGGAACTCGATCGGCGCCCCCAGCGCGTCACCGATCGCCCCACCGAGCAGGCAGCCTCGAACTCGATCCCGGAAGTCCATGGGAAGATCCTGCCACTTCCCCCCGGGTGACCGGCGAACGGTCGGACGGTGGTTGGACGGACGGTAGGTCGGTAGGTCGGTGGGCGGACGGTAGGTCGGTAGGTCGGTAGGTCGGTCGGACGGACGGACGGACGGTGGTCGGTAGGTCGGTCGGACGGTGGCCGGACGGTCGGTGGTCGGACGGTCGGACGGTCGGTAGGTCGGTAGATCGGTGGGCGGACGGCCGGTCGGTCGATCCGGCGGACGGACAGTCGACCGGGCGGACCGGCGGAGGGTGCGGACCAGCGGGCCAGCGGACCGGCGGGATCACCCACGGTCGCCGCGAGACGCCTCAGGTCGTGACGAAGTCCGCGATGACCACCGTCGCGTCGTCCTTCGGCTCCACGGCGGCCATCTCGTCGAACACCCTGTCCAGGCAGGCGGCAGGAGACGGACCGCCAGCTAAGAGCTCCGTCATCCGGGAAGCGCCGAGCGCCCGGATCGCGCCGTTCGTGATGATGACGACGCGGTCACCGGGACGAAGGGATACGGTGCCGACCTGCGGAGACAGGGCGGACGCCAGGCCGAGCCCGCGCTGCGGCGAGTCGTCGTCCAAGGAGTACCACGAGCCGTCCTCCACCGAGTACGGCGAGCCGTCCTCCACCGAGTACGGCGAGCCGTCGTCCAACGCGTACGACGTGGTGAGCGGCTGTGGCCGCGCGCTCTTCGGGCAGTGCCAGATCGCGCCGTCGCCGACATGGGCGAAGCGCAGGCACGGGGTGTCCGTCGCGTCCAGGATGATCAGGTCCAGGGTGCTGACCAGGCCGGACGTGGCGGGGTCGCACTGGGCGGCGGTGCGTATGGAGCGGTGTACCGCCTGGGCCCAGCCGTCCATGTCCACCTTCCGCGCCGCGCCGTACCGGGGCCGGGCCGCGACCACGGCGCCCAGCGCCACGGCGGCGACGGAGGCGTCGCCGAGCCGCCCACGGCCCTGCCCGCCGAGCCGCCCACCGCCTTGCCCCCCGCCCTGCCCACCGATCCGCCCGCCCCCCTGCCCACCGAGCGGACCACCGAGTGGCCCGCCGAGCCACCCGCCCCCCTGCTCACCGAGCGGCCCGCTGACCGAGCCGCTGGCCGTCGCGATCAGCCGCTCCTGGATGACGTACGCGTCGGACGGCCGGCCGTGCGAGCCCTCGTACGTACCGCCGACCGCCGACAGTCGCGGCCGAGCCACCGGCATCCCGGGCGGCCAGGTCCCTCGCTGACCACGGATCGCCATCACGGACAGGCAGGAGATCAGGATGGCGATCACGATGAAGGTCATGAGGTCCCCTCTCGTCGCGGTCATCGCGACATGTGCCCCCGTAGCCGCGGTCATCGCGACACGCGCCCCAGTACACGCTCGCGCGCGGTGATACGACTGACGGCCGATCGGCCGTCATGCGGCGCGGCCGCCGGGGGTTCAGGGTGCGTAGGACGCGGTGCATCCCGCAGGAGAAGCCGGCCCGAGGAAACAGCAATGCGGACCCATGACCCCATCCGCCGCCACGACCGGAGAAAGCCGTTCCGTTCACTTTCGGTGCGTTATCGTGAGACCCGTTTTGTGCTCCCATCGCGAGCGGACGGCGCATGGCTCACCCCGGTTCCACGAGGTACGACTCGGCGGCCAGGCAGTTGGAGCAGGCCATCGCTCGTACAGGTGCGGCAGCCCGGGTCGCCGTGGGCCTGGTGGCGGTCGTCGCCGCGGCGCTCGGCGCGGTGCCGCCGGTCTCCGTCGCGTGGCTGGTGCCGATGCTGGCGGTGGACGTCGTGTGGACGGCGCTGTTCGCCCGCCTGGTGTGGCGCAAGGAGCTGCTGCCCACCTGGCTGGCCGCCGGTGACGTGGCCATCACCATCGCGTTGTGCCTCTCGCAGCGTCACCTCGTGGCCAGGGAGGCGCTCGAGGACGGAGCGAGCTGGATCGCGGGGCTGGTCACGATGACCATCATCGTCGCCGGGGTCGCCTGGCCGCCCAAGGTGGCCGTCCCCACCGGCCTGGCCGTGTCGGGGGCGTACCTGGTCGGGGCCCGGCTCGCCTCTCCTCCCCAGGACGTGAGCATCACTCTGGGGACGCACGTCGTACAGATCCTCTCGATCGTGGTGCTGATGATGCTGCTGCGCCGCTCGGCCGCCTCGGCGGACGCCTTCCTGAGGGAGAGCGCGCGCAGGGAGATCACGCTCATGGTGGAACGGCTGCGGCGCGAGGACGAGTTGCGGCAGGTCGGCAGCATCCACGAGACGTCACTGCACACGCTGACGATGGTCGGCCTGGGCACCTATGACGAGCCCTCGCCCACCCTGCGCGGTCAGGCGGCGAGCGACCTGTCGGCGCTGGAGAAACTGCGGGACACCCCGCGCGCCGCCGCCGGTTCCATCGCCCTGGACGCCCTGCTGGACGAGGTGGCCGAGCGGGTGACGGGCCTGGAGGTCCACCGGAGCCTGATGCCGGAGACGGTGCCGGGAGAGGTCGCGGAGGGCTTCGCCCGCGCCGTCACCGAGGCTCTGACGAACGTCGCCCGGCATTCCGGCGTACACCAAGCCGAGCTGTTCTCCAGCAGGCGCGACGGCGAGATCCGCGTGGAGGTCGCCGACGAGGGCCGCGGGTTCGACCAGGACCGGCTGCCGCCCGACCGGTTCGGCGTACGCGGCTCGATCATCGACACGATGCGGTCCCTGCCGAACGGCGGCGCCGAGATCTCCTCCGGCGGCCAGGGGACCCGGGTGAGCCTGTGGTGGCGGCCGTGACCGAAGAGATCGAGCAGGTCGCGCAGCGCTATGCCCGCTACACCGCGATCGGTGCCGTGATGATCGCCATACTCTGGCACACCGGCTACGACCTCACGGTCACGATCACCGGCTGGTCCGACTTCCGCTACCCGGCCGTCGCGGCGGCGGCCTGGCTGCTCTACACCGCGATCGCCGTACTGGCCGCGGTGGCCCTGCTGCGTACCTCCAGCGGCCCGGCCCGGGGACGCGAGCTCGCCGTGCCCGTGCTGGCCCTGGACATCGCGGTGATCGTGGCCTGCTACCCGAAGGACCTGATCGCCCCCATCAACTGGGGCTGGGGCTCGGTGGGCTGGCTCGGCGTCATGCTCCTGTGGAACCGGCCGCGCGGGCGGGGCGAGCTGTTCGTCTTCCTCGCCGCCAACGCCGGCATCATGCTGGCGGCGATGGCCGCGACCGGGACACTCGACCGCGTCTCCATCGCCAAGTACCTGATGGTCGAGGTCGGCAGCATCACCCTCCAACTCGGATACCTGGCCGGCTGCCACACGCTGCGCGTGCGCGCCGAGGACGCGGTGCTGCTGGCCCGCCGGCTCGCCGCGGACGACGCCTGGCGGGTGTCGGCCCGGCGCATCCACGCCGACCGGCTGCGCAGGTACGACGCCATCCGTGACGTGGCCGAGTCGCTGCTGAAGCAGCTGGCCGACGGCGCCGATCCCGGTGATCCCCGCGTCCGCGCCGACTGCACGGCCGGCGCCATGCGGCTGCGCCGCCTCATCACCGAGCGGGAGGACGTGCCCGACGCGCTGGTGTCGGCGCTGCGCGAGCGCATCGACGCGGCCGAGCGGCGCCAGGTCCTGGTGACGGCGCCGCCGTTCGGCGAGAACCTGCCAGACCTGCCGGAGGGCGTACGCGAGGACCTGCTCAGAGCGCCGATCCGGGCGCTGGACGGCGCCAGGTCGCGGGCCAGGGTCACCGTGTCCGCGATGTCCACCATGATGAGCGTGGCGGTCGTGGCCGACAATGATGATCTGCCCATCAGCACCACCCCGGTACACGAGCCGAGCGGCGTCGTCGTCACCTATCAGCGGCAGGGAGGGGAGTTATGGGTCAACAGCATCTGGCAGGGCCCGTGACCGTCGCCCTGGTGGAGGATCACCAGGTCGTGGTGGACGGCGTCAGGTCGTGGTTCAGCCCGCCGGGCCCGGTCTGCCTGGTCGCCCAGGGGTCCACGATCGAGTCCGTCCGCGGCGTGGCCGCCGACGTGCTGATGCTCGATCTCAACCTCAACGGCACCTTGGTCGTCGACCGGGTCGCCGAGTTATGCGGGGGCGGGCAGCGGGTCATCGTCTTCTCCGAGCACGAGGAGCCGGAGATCGTGCGCGCCGTGCTGGACGCCGGGGCTTCGGCGTTCATCGGCAAGGGACGGGCCACGCGGGAGTCCTGCCTGGAGACCATCCTGGAGGTGGCCGCCGACAAACCGAGCATGACGCCGCCGATGGCGCAGGCGATCGCGACCGACGAGGGACCGCACCGGCCGCAGTTGTCGGACAAGGAGCGGGCCGCGCTGCTGTTCTGGTTCCAGTCGATGTCCAAGGCGTCGGTGGCGGCGCGGATGGGGATCAAGGAGCGGACCGTACGCCAGTACATCGACCGGGCCCGCGTCAAGTACGCGGCGGCGGGGCGGCCCGCGCCCACCAAGGAGAAGCTGCTCATCTGCGCCATCCAGGACGGCCTCGTCCGGCCTGACGAGGTGACCGTCTACACCTCCCTGGCCGCGCGCTCAGAAGAGGCGACCTAGGAGAGCCGTACGGACCCCTTCTCGATGGCGTGAAGCCGTTGCACCATCGAGAACATGCCCGCCCTTGTTCCCGGCGACCCGCGCCAGCTCGGTGAATACTGGCTCGCAGGCCGGCTGGGGGAGGGCGGCCAGGGTGTGGTCTATGAGGCGTACGACCCCGCCGGGCAGCGGGTGGCGATCAAGGTGCTGCATCCCGGTGCCGGGGCCGAGCTGCGGGACCGCTTCGCCAAGGAGGCGGCGGCGACCCGGCAGGTGTCGGCCTTCTGTACGGCCCGGGTGCTGTCGGTCGAGCTCGGCGACCCCCGCCCGTACATCGTCAGCGAGTACGTCGGCGGCCCCAGCCTGCGCCGGGCGGTCGCGACCGCCGGGCCGTACCGGCCGGACGACCTGCACCGGCTGGCCACCGGCATCGCCACCGCGCTGACCGCGATCCACGAGGCCGGGGTGATCCACCGCGACCTGAAACCCGACAACGTCCTGATCGGCCCCGACGGCCCGCGGGTGATCGACTTCGGGATCGCCAGGACGTCGGAGATGTCGCTCACCCCGACCGGCCAGGTCGCCGGGACGCCGGCGTTCATGGCCCCGGAGAGCGTCATCGGCCAGCGCGCGAGCCCGGCCGTCGACGTCTGGGCGTGGGGCGCGGTCGTCCTGTACGCGGCGACCGGCCGCGACCCGTTCACCGGCGAGAACCTGGCGGGGCTGCTGCACCAGATCCTCGCCGCCGCCCCCGACGTGTCCGGGCTGGCCGAGCCGCTGCGCGCCCTGGTCACGGCGGCCTTAGCCAAGGACCCGGGCGAGCGCCCCAGCTCCCGGAGCCTGCTGCTGGCCCTGGTCGGCGGCCGGGATGTCGTCCGGCGTGAAGGCGGCGGGGATGTCGTCCCGCGTGACGACGGCGGGACGCGGGCGCTGCTGGCCGAGGGCAGCCGGGCGGCCGATGTGATCCGGCCGCCCGCCCTGCTCGCGCAGCCGCCCTTGGAGCTGGTGGCCGAGCAGATCTACCGGCGGCTGCGCGGCACCGACCAGGCGGTGGTGCCGCAGATCATGCTGCGCCTGGTCACGCCCGGCGAGGGCGCCGAGGACATGCTGCGCAAGGTGCCGGCCGGCGAGCTCGACGACGGGGTCGTCGATCCGCCGATGCTGGACCGGGTGCTGCTCGGGTTCACCCGGGCCGAGCTGGTGGTACGCGACGGCGACACCGTGTCGCTGGCCAACGCGGCCCTGCTGCGCGCCTGGCCGCGGATGCGCGGGTGGATCGACGCCGACCGGGCGGGGCTGCGCGTCCACCGCAGGCTCGGCGAGGCCGCCCAGCGGTGGGACGCGCACGGCCGCCGTACCGGCGACCTCTACCAGGGCGGCTCCCTGGAGGCCGCGCTGAGCTGGGCCGCGACGGGCCGTCAGCACGTGACGCTGAACCTCCTCGAGAACGCCTTCCTGGAGGCGGGCCTGGCCTACAGCCGGGTCCGGGCCCGTCGCCGGCGGCAGGTCATGGCGGCGCTGGCCGTCATGCTGGTCGTCGCGCTGGCCGCCACGGGCGTGGCCGTCGAGCAGGGGGCGGCGGCCGTACGGGAACGGGACATCGCGGTGGCCCGCAAGACCGCGATGCTCGCCGAGACGCTCCAGACCTCCGACCCCGTCAAGGCCATGCTGCTGAGCGTGGCGGCCTGGCGGATCGCGCCGGTCCAGGAGGCGCGGGCCGTGCTGTACAGCGCGCTGGCGCAGCGCGAGCTGACCGTGCTGCCGCCGCCCGCCGCCGGGGCGGACGCGCGGTTCGACCTCAGCGCCGACGGCCGCGTACTGGCCGTCGCCGACGCGGGCCGGGTGAGCCTGCGCACGGCCGGCCGGACTGTCCGCACGGTCGACGGCGTGGGTACGGGCGTCCGCGTGATCGCCCTGAGCGGCGACCAGACGAAGGTCGCGGTGTGCGGCCCGGATGGCGTACGCGTCTGGGACGTCGCGACGGGCCGGGCGGGCCCGCGCATCGCCGGGACCGCGCTCGGCGCGGTGCTCAGCCGCGACGGGCGGCTGCTGGGCCTGGCGACGGCTGAGGGCAGGGGCGAGGTCAGGGACACCCGTACCGGCAAGCTGGTCATGGGCACGCGGGACGAGCGCATCGACCGGATCACCCTGTCCGACGACGGCCGCTACGCCGCCGCCACCTTCACCGACGCCCGCTATGAGCTGTGGGAGCTGGGCTCGGGACGCCGGGTCAGGGGATCGGGCGGCGCGGTCGCCTTCGGACCCGGAACGGCCGCGATCGCCACGGGCGGCGAGATCCGGCTGTGGGACCTGGCCGGCCGGCGGTTCCGTCCGGACTCGCTCGTCGACGGCATCACGGCGGCCTGGCTGTCGTTCAGCGCGGACGGGCGGCTGCTCATCTCGTACGACCGCGCGGCCATCGCCGTCTGGGACGTCGCGACCGGCGAGCCGACGCTGCACTACCCGCTGACCGACACCTCCGGCATGCCCTCGGCTCGGCTCGACGGCGGGCACACGCGGCTCAGCTACCTGCTGGGCAGGGGCGCGGTGGCGGTGCTCGACCTCACTGCGGGCGTCCATGTGGCGGGCGCGGCCGCAGCGGCGGCGTTCGACCCCGCCGGACGGTTGGCCGCGCTGCAGACGCGCGGCGGCCTGGTGCTGTGGGACGTCGCCGCCGGCCGGTCACTGGGCACGCTCAGCCACCGCCATCCCGCCGCCACCGACCCTGCCGCCGCCACCGACCCTGCCACCGCCACCGCCCCCGCCACCGACCCCTCCCCAGACGCCGTCAAAGACCCCGCCAATGACGCTGACCCTGCCAAAGGCGCAGATGCCGATGTCGGTGCCGCCGATGACGCCGACGGCGCGTACGCCCTGGCGTTCAGCCCCGACGGCCGGACGCTGGCGGCCGGATCGGCCGGGGCGACCACGGTGACCTTGTGGGACGTGGCCAGCCGGACCGAGGTCGCGCGGCTGCCGGTGGGCGGCCGCCAATACATCGACGGCCTGGCCTTCAGCCCCGACGGCCGGACCCTGGCCGTGGCCCCCGCCGAGGGCCGGGCCGAACTGTGGGACGTCCGCGGTGCCCGGCGGCTCGCGGACCTGCCAAGGGACGGGTTCGACGCGATGGCCTTCCGGCCCGACGGGAAGACCCTGGCGATCGGCGGCAGTGACGCCGCCCTCATCGACCTCACCGCCGGGAACGTCCTGCGCGACCGGCCGTTCGGCGGCAGCGTCGACGGGGCGCGGTCGCTGGCCTACGCCCCGGACGGCGCGACGATCGCGGTCGGCTTCCGCCAGCTCGGCGTCGACCTGTGGGACGGGCTCGGCGGCCGTCAGCTGGGGCGGCTGGCGCCGGGGCGAGGCGAGTTCGACACGGTCATGGCGATCGCCTTCCAGCCGGGCGGCGCCATCCTGGCCACCGGCGGGAGCAGCGGCCGCGTCCAGCTGTGGGACGTGGCGGCCCGTACCTCTCTGGGCGATCCGTTCAAGGCGCACGCAGGTGGCGTGCTGGCCCTGGGATTCTCCGCCGACGGCCGGCAACTGCACAGCATCGCGGCGGACGGCACGATCCACGCCATCCCCGTCGACCCCGCCCTGGCCGTGGCCCGGATCTGCGCCCGCGCGGGCGCCGACCTGACCCCGGCCGAGTGGGCCAGGTTCATACCCGAGATCCCCTTCAGAGAGGTGTGCTGAGCATGGCTACCCTGAGGACCACCCCGCGGACGATCCTGTGGAAGCTGCTGCGTGACGACGGGGTCATCGAGTCGGTCGACATCACGCCGGTTCCGGTGATCTCCGGAGCGCCGCTGGCCGTCGAGGTCGCGACCGCCGGCGTACGCCGCCTCGACGGCCTCCTGTACGGCCCCGGCGGGGAGCGGGAGCGGCTCGCGTTCGAACACGTCGAGAGCGGCGAGTTCGGCGACCTGTGGCGGGCGGAGGCCGTGGTCAAGGCCGTGGGGGTCTGGCGGGCGCGGGTCGGCGCGCGCGGTGACGTCGTGGAGGACACCTTCACGGTGGCGACCGAGGCCGAGGCGGGCGCGGTGACGCGGATCGACGATTTCCGCCTGGCTCCCGATCCGGTGCCCGAGGGCGACGAGCTGACCTTCACCGGCGTCCTGCGAGCGGATGCTCCGGGACTCGGCGGCCGGCCGATCCTGCTGGAGTTCCGCGGCGACCAGGAGTTCGCGTGGACCGAGGTCACCCGTACGGAGACGGGGGAGGACGGGGAGTTCAGGGCGGTCGTCATCGCCCAGAACTCCGGCTTCTGGCGGGCGGAATTCCCCGGCTCCGGCACGCCCGACTCCGGGAGGCCCGACTCCGGGAGGCCCGACTCCGGGACGCCCGGCTCCGGGTCGCTCGGTACGGCGAGAGGTCTGTTCGCCGACGCCGAGGCGCTGCGCGGCTCGCGCAGCGCCCAGCAGCACTCGGAGGTGGAGAAGAAGGGCCTGTACCAGGTGTCCCACACGGTCAGCGGCCAGTCGGTCCCGAAGAACACGACCGTCCGGCACACCGGCACAGTGCAGAAGCGCGACAGCGTCAACGACCCCTGGAGCACACTCAACAACGAGACGGCCGAGCTGTTCTTCAAGGGATCCGGCACCAACCGCAAGAGCGTCACCAAGGGCAAGGGCAGATACCTGATCAAGGCCAAGGCGGTGAGCAGCGGTACGTGGGGGGTGAAGATCTCCAGCTCCGCGAACGAGTTCGCGGAGATCAGAGTGACCGTCAACTGACGCTCTCCGCGATCGGCGTGGCGGGCGGGCTCGTCCTCGGTACGGTGCCCTGGATCCGCGTCGTGGCGGAGCCGGCGGTCACGTTCGTGCGGGCACTGCCGCCACTGGCGTACTTCAGCCTGCTCATCAAGCCCTGCTCCGAATGGCTAGATATCTTGCCTCCGTATCTTCTTGTCTACGTGTGCGTTGATGACGTCGAACGTCTCCAGGATGAGCCGTTCCTCACCAGCGAGAGGCAGGCTCCTAACACGGCTTGCGCATGCCAGGTAGGACAGTGAGGAAGTGCTGGGATCGAGCGCGGCCTCGAGCGCCTGCGTGGCGGTAATCCAGCGGACGATCGTTTCGACATCAGCCCCCGCGTCGACGTCCTGCCTGAACTCCTGATCGAGCATACGAAGATCGTCACGCAACAATTCGAGCCGTTCGTGGGACGGCCGGTCATCGAGAGCCTCTAGCGCCGCCATGATCACGGGATGGGATAGCTCAGCCCTGGCGACCCCGAAACGGGCCAGCATATTCTTCATGGCCGGGATCAGGTCGACACCTGGAGCATCGACGAAGGCGCGAATGTCGGGGCGAAGGCGAGCCAGTTCCCTCATGTCCTCGTAGGGCAACACCACCGAATCGTCGATGACCGGCGGGCCACCGAGTCGCACACCGATCCAGTCACCAACCACCCAGGAGTCATCGACCGTCGTTCCCGTGATGGCCTCAGCCAAGATGAAGGCCGCGGACTTCGGATGGACCGCCCATTCCCGTGCATCCACGCCGAGACCACGCGACCACTCCTGGATGCCACGCATCTCGGAATCTTCGCTGAATTCTTCCCTGCCGACGTCCTCGGCGTCGAATGCATGGGTGATGCGTCCATTGATCGCATACGTGATGTGGGTGCCGTGCTCGTCGGCGACGATGTTCAGTGCCTGGCCGCTGCGCGACGTAGCGGCCAGCACCCCGTCATCGGCGCCTCGGCAACTGCGCATCTCCAGCAGGGTCGTCCATGTTTGCCCCGTTCTGGTGAGCAGTCGTGGTCCGACCGGTCGCCTTGCCAGAATGTCTTCTGCTTCGTCGCGAACGGTCACGGCCGGGGCCTGCGCCACATCATCGCGGACGCCGAAGACGCGCACGATATCTTGAAGCGCGCTTCCAGAGACCCAGGTGATACAGATGAAGTCATCCAGCTGCGCCCATTCGTGCACGGTCTCCATCCGCACCCCTTGTTCTGCTCGATCGACAATGGCGAGGCCCGCGGTAGCTAGCCGAACCGACAACGTCGGCTCTTCATCAGGCTGATCGTCGCAGGGCGGAAAAGGGAGACGTTAGCCGCCCTTCCGGCCGTTCGCGCGGCCTCCCCCGAGCGAGGGTAGCGTCCGCTTTCTGGAAGCCCACGTACATGTGGGCTACGCTCCCGGTCCCAGTCGCCAGACGGCCCGACCTGATGCCTTGGCGCCGTGTCCATGGCCATGCCGAGCACGTGCGGCGGCGGCCCCCGGACGCCGACGGCCTGCTTGGCACGCACCCACCCGATGGTTCATTCAATTAATTGATTGAGTAGTATGAGTGGCATGTCGCCAGAGGAACGGCAGCCGGACGAGCGCGGGCAGGGGGCGCGGGAGCGCGTCCTCGCCGCGGCCGTCGCCGAGTTCGGGGCCAAGGGCTATTCCGGGGCCCGGACCGCGGGCATCGCCGCGCGGGCCGGCGTCAACCAGCAGCTCATCTCCTACTACTTCGGCGGCAAGCAGGGGCTGCTCGACGAGCTCCGGCGCCGGTGGCAGGAGGTTCAGTCGGAGATCGTTCCGCCTGGCGCGTCGTTCGCCGAGTCCCTCGGCGCGCATCTCGATGCGACGCTCGACCGGCCCGACTGGGCCAGGCTCGTGGTCTGGCAGGCATTGGGCGACTGCCCGTTCACCGACCCCGAGGAGGGCAGGCGACACGCGGAGCGGCAGCGGGAGGCGATGGCGGCGGCGGTGGCCAAGGCCCGCCGACGCCAGGAGGACGGTGAGATCCGCGGCGGGCTCGACCCCGCGTTCGCGCTTCTGGCCGCCTACGCGATCATCTTCGCGCCCATCACGATGCCGCAGTTCGTCCGGGACATTCTCGGCGGTGACCCACTGTCACCTGAGACCCGGCAGGTTCTGCACACCCAACTCATAAAACTGCTCACCGAGGATTAGAGGAGTAACTACACGATGGTTACGGTTGTTTTCGGCGCCCGGGGCAGCGTCGGCCACCATGTCGCCGCAGGTCTGACCGCTTCGAGCGTGCCGGTCCGGCTGACGAGCAGGACACCGGACGCCTCCCACATAGCGGCGGATCTGGATGTGCCGGAAACGTTGCCCGCCGCGCTGGAAGGCGCCTCGCAGGTCTTTCTCTACGCCAAATCCGCAGGCATCGAGGCGTTCGTGGCGGCTGCCCGTTCGGCCGGGGTGCGGCGCGTGGTGCTGCTCTCGTCCGGGGCGGTCGTGCAGCCCGGCGCCGACCGCAATCCGATCGCGCGCGAGCATCGCATCGTGGAGTCGGCCCTGGAGGAGTCCGGGCTGTCCTGGACCTTCATCCGGCCCGGGATGTTCGCGACCAACACCCGATGGTGGTGGACACGGGCGATCAAGGGCGGGGAGGCCGTGCGACTGCCGTACCCGGACGCTCTGACAGCTCCCGTCAGCGAGCGGGACATGGCCGCGCTCGCGGTGACGGCGCTGACCGAGGGCGGACACGGGCGGCAGGCGTACACGGTGTACGGGCCGCAGGCGCTCACCCTGCGCGAGCAGGTCGAACACATCGGCGTGGCCATCGGCAGGAAGATCCCGATCGAGGTGGTCACACCCGAACAGGCGCGAGCCGACCTGGGCAGGACCATGCCCGCGATGGGAGTGGAGGCGATCATGGGCGCGTGGGCGGCGGGCGCCAAGGCCGCCCCCGAGACCTCCGTCATCGTCGAGAGAATCACCGGACGCCCTGCCCAGACCTTCGCAGAATGGGCGCGGGATCACGTGGCCGACTTCCGCTGACCCCTTCGGCTCTTCTCGACGCTGCGACGATCGCCGCGGCTCGTTCGGCTCTTCCTCCACGCTGCGACGGTCGCCGCGCCTCGTCCCACGTCAAGATCGCTCGTCTTCGGTTTCGCCCGTGACCCGCTCCTCCCAGCAGCGGGTCAGGCGTTGCCGAGGACGCGCCAGGAAAGGTCGGACGGCGGCTTGTTCACGGCGGCATCGGCCTGGGCTCGAGTCCGGCCGACGAGGTGACCTGGGCGGCGGCGCGGCATGCGAGTGTGTCGGGCATAGGACGAAGGGGCCGATCCGAGCTGGACCACCGCCCCATTGCCCCGCCGCGGCGGGACTACCGAGTGCACCATCTTGAAGTGATCCCGTCCGCCCCCTCAGGGTTCTATCTGGTCGGCCACGCAGGCCAGGTACAGGGCGAGGCGGCCCCGGTGATCATCCGCCGGCCGGCCTGACAGCTGGGAGATCTTGTCCAGGCGGTAGAGCAGCGTGTTGCGGTGGATGTTCAGGGCGGCCGCGGCCCGGACCAGGTTGAAGCCGCTCTCGCAGTACGCGATGACGGTCTGGCGCAGCATCGGCCAGTCGGGGCGGGCTCTCAGCCCGGCGGTGGAGACGCCGGCGAAGCGCGAGCGCGCCCTGCGCGGCGCGGCGGCCAGCAGCTGGTGGACGCGCAGGTCGCCGATGGAGTGGACCTGGGCGTCGGCATGGACGCGCGGCCCGAGGCGCAGCGCCGTGGCCGCGTCCTCGTAGGAGTCGTGTAGCCCGGGGACCGAGTCGGCCGCGACGCCGAGGCCGATCCCGACCCGGAGCCCGATCCGCTGGCGGATGTGGCCGGCGAGCGGCAGGCAGAGCGAGCGGAAGTCGGTGCCGGCGGGCAGGCGGGGGAGCGCGGCGAAGCGGCTGGAGGTCATCGCGGCGACGAGGTCCTGGGAGCCGGAGAACGTCTCGCGGATGGCCCGGAGCAGCATCGAGCGGATGCCTGATCCGTCGTGGCTCGGCGCTCCCTCCCCGACGTCGACGATCACCGCGGTCCGCTCGGCCCGCAGGTCGTAGCCGAGCTCACCGGCCCGCGCGACGAGGTCTTCGGGGTTGACCACGTCCGGGTCGAACCGCGCGATGTCGCGGAGCAGGTCCTCCACCGTCCGCTCCAGCAGCAACCTGGAGCGCAGCCGCATCGACTCCTGCAGCATGATCTCCGTCTGCCGCTTGACCACCAGCCCGAAGCGCTGGACCCGGGCCGGGGAGCCGGTGATGCCGACCGTGCCCAGCGCCCTGCCGTCGATGATGATCGGCAGCGTGATGCCGGGCCGTACCCCCTGCAGCCGGCGGGCCTGTTCCGCGGAGTGCGCGGCGGACTTCAGGGTGCGCATGACCTCCACCGACGCCTCATGGAAGGAGCCGATGCGGCGGGTGTCGCCGCTGCCGATGACCAGGCCATCCGGATCGGTGATCAGCACGTTGAAGCCGATGATCTCGCTGGTGTCGCCGGCGATCCCCTGGGCGAGGGTGGGCGTGAGGACCGGTGGCCAGGGTTGTGACATGCGCGCCACCTCCATCGTGCGAATCGTACGACAAAGAACCGAAATATCCCGCTAACTATGAATTTATCGTCCAATGACGCTCAGGTGAAGCTCGTCTACCGTGGGCGCAATACGAGTTCTGGGGGACATATCGGAAAGAGGTCGCCATGAGTCGGAAAAGCGGCGTTATAGTCGCACTGATCGCGATTAACGTCCTGGCTGGGTGTGGATCCGACAAAACTGTCGCGAACTCCTACAACACCATCGAACCGGGCGTG
Source organism: Nonomuraea sp. NPDC049158 (assembly GCF_040648335.1). Taxonomy (NCBI): domain Bacteria; kingdom Bacillati; phylum Actinomycetota; class Actinomycetes; order Streptosporangiales; family Streptosporangiaceae; genus Nonomuraea; species Nonomuraea sp. NPDC049158. The sequence continues at coordinate 63,163 of NZ_JBEZDM010000034.1, read as the reverse complement.
CTCAAGGTCGCCGTCCAGCCGTACATGCCCTACACCGCGGTCCGCGGCCAGGACCTCGTGGGCATCGACAGCGAGATCCTCCAGGCCGTCGCGAAGAAGTTGAACCTGCGGCTCGAACCTCAGGTCACCGACTTCAGCGGGATGCTCGGCAACGTGCAGGCCCGCAGGGTCGACATCTCCATCGGCGGTATCGCGTGGACGAAGGAGCGGCAGACGCAGGGCCTGTTCACCGACCCGCCCTACTACTCGCCGCCGGCGATGGCGGTGCACGGCGACAAGCAGTACGCCACGGTCGCGAGCCTGAAAGGACTCCCGCTCGGCACCGTGACCGGCTACGTCTGGGTGAAGTCGATCCAGGCCATCCCCGGAGCCGAACTGCACGCCTACCCCGACGCGCAGGGCGTGTTCAACGACCTGTCCGCCGGCCGTATCCAGGTGGGCTTCCTCGACCCGCTGCTGATCATCTATACCCAGCAGAAGCGCCCTGACATGCGGTTCAGCACCCGCTACCTCACCGCCCCGACCGACGAGGAGGTGAAGAAGCAGGCGGCGTATGAGTACCTGCGGCCGTACATGACCAGCTTCTACATCCCCAAGGAGGAGCCCAAGCTGGAGCAGGCGGTGTCGCAGGCGATCAGAGGCATGTACGCCAACGGCGAGATGGCCGCGCTGATCAAGAAGTACGGCGGCGACGCCCAGCAGTTCCTCAAGCCCGCACCGTGGATGGCCCAGCAGCGGCGCGGCGTCGATCGCCCGGCTGACTGGCAGCCGCCCGGCCTGTAACGGAGGCGCGACGTGTTCAAGGTTCCCTGGTCCGACTACACCGACGCGCTCCTGCAGGGGTTGCTGCGCACCGTGGAGTACGCGGTGCTGGGCTTCGCGGGAGCGGTCGTGCTCGGGCTGCTTCTCGCGCTGATGCGGCTGAGCGGATCGCGTCTGGTGCGGTTGCCCGCGTCGATCTACACCGAAGTCTTCAAGAACATCCCGCTGCTGGCGATCATCTTCGTCACCTACTTCGGGCTGACCTCGATCGGCGTCCGGCTGGGCGCGATCGAGGCGGGCGCGCTCAGCCTGGTGGTCTTCTACGCCGCCTACCTGTCGGAGATCTTCCGGTCCGCCCTCGCCGGGGTGGACGGCGGCCAGCGGGAGAGCGCTCAGGCTCTGGGCATGAGCCCGCTCGGCACGTTCGCCCACGTGATCTTCCCGCAGGCGCTCAGGCTCGCCCTGCCCGGCACCAACACGATGCTGGTGGACCTGCTGAAGTCCACCTCGCTGCTGGTGACGATCTCGGCGGCCGAGCTCATGACCCAGGCGCAGCTCATCACCTCGGACACCTTCAGGGCGCTGGAGGTCTACCTCGTCATCGCGGCGATCTATTTCGCGCTCTGCTATCCGCTGTCGCAGGCGTTGCTCTGGCTGGAACGGCGGGTCAGGGCGGGCTCGCCGCTGCTCATGGGCAGGCGTCGCCGCCTGCGCAAGGCCCGCGCACTGCTGGGAGAGGGTTCATGACACCGCTCGTGAGGATCGACGGGCTGATCAAGTCCTTCGACGACCGCCGGGTGCTCGACGAGGTCAGCCTGGAGGTACGGCCGGGCGACATCGTGAGCATCCTGGGCCAGAGCGGCGGGGGCAAGAGCACCCTGCTGCGCTGCGTCAACCTGCTGGAACGGCCCGACGCCGGCATCATCGAGCTGGCCGGCGAACGGATCCACCCGGCGGGTGGCGACCTGGCCAGGCTGCGCCAGCGCGTCGGCATGGTCTTCCAGCGCTTCCATCTCTTCCCTCACCTGACCGCGGTGGAGAACGTGGTGCTCGCGCAGATGAAGGCGGCCGGCATCGGCGAGGACGAGGCGGTGGCGACGGCCGTACAGCTCCTGCGCAGGGTGGGACTGTCGCACCGCGCGCTCGCCTTCCCCGAGCAGATGTCCGGCGGCGAGCAGCAGCGGGTCGCCATCGCCAGGGCGCTCGCGCTCAAGCCCGCGGTGCTGCTGTTCGACGAACCCACCTCGGCCCTCGACCCCGAGTCGACCGGCGAGGTGCTGCGTGTCATGCGCACCCTGGCCGACGACGGCATGACCATGCTGATCGTCACCCACGAGGTGCCCTTCGCCAGGGAGATCTCCGACTGGGTGGCCTTCCTCGACCGGGGTCGCGTCGTGGAGGAAGGGCCGCCGCAGAAGGTGCTCGACGACCCGCGCGAGGCGCGGACGAAGGCCTTCCTCGCCTCCTATGGGCCGGTACGGTGAGCGCGCTGCCCGTGGTCGTGATCGGTGGCGGCGCCGTCGGCCTCTGCACGGCCTTCTACCTGCGGCGGCAGGGCGCGGAGGTGCACGTCGTCGACCGGGGTCCCGTCGGCGGCGGCTCCTCACGCGGCAACGCGGGCTGGGTCTGCCTGAGCCACTCCGCGCCGGTGCCCGCGCCCGGCGTCGTCCGGTACGCTGTCGCTTCGATCGGTCGTCCTGACTCCCCGCTGTACGTGCGGCCACAGCCGACGCTGGCGTTCGCCCGCTGGTTGCTGAAGTTCCGGCGCAGCAGCACCAGGCAGGCGTTCGAGCGGGGCTACGCCGCCGTCGCCCGCTTCGCCGAGCCCGCCTTCGACCGGTACGGAGAGCTGGCGGCGGCCGGGGTCGACACGACCCTGACCAGACCAGGCCTGGTACACGCGTTCCTCTCGATGGAGGAGGCCACCCGCTTCCACCGCACGCAGCGTGCCATGACCTGGGCGGGGTACGACGTGCCCGAGGAGATCCTCACCGGCAGGGACCTGCTGGACCTCGATCCCGCGCTCGGCGGTAAGGTCACCGCGGGCTACCGCGTGCGCGGGGAGGGCGTGCTCGACCCGACGGCCTTCGTCGAGTCGCTCGCCGCCCACCTGCGCAAGGCCGGGGTGAGCATCACCGAGCACGCGGCCGTGCGGGGGTTCCGCACGCGCGGCGGTCAGGTGGCCGCGCTGCGCATGGCCGAGGGCGATCTCGACTGCTCCGCCGTGGTGGTGGCCGCCGGGTCCTGGTCGGCGGATCTGCTGCGCGGCCTCGGTATGCGAATGCCGCTCCAGGCGGGCAAGGGCTACAGCTTCTCGGTCGACCTCGACCCCGCCCCCGAGCACCCCATGTACCTCGGGGACAAGCACGTCGCGGTCTCGCCCATCGCGGGCAGCACCCGCATCGCCGGGACGATGGAGCTCAGCGGCAACAACCGGCGCCTCGACTGGCGGCGCGTGGTGGCCATCGCCCGTGCCAGCCGCGACTACCTCGGCCCGTGGTACGACACCCCCGACGACCTGATGGCGCTCATCCGCGACCCCTGGGTGGGTGGGCGGCCCATGCTCCCCGACGGGTTGCCGGTGCTCGACCAGGTCCCCGGCACTCCCAACGCCTACGCGGCCACCGGGCACGGGATGCTCGGCATCACACTCGCCCCGGCGAGCGGCCGGGCGATGGCCGACTACATCGTCACCGGCCGTCGCCCGGCCGAGCTCGGGGCCTTCCGCGGCGACCGGCGATAAGGCTCCCTCCCAGGTCGCACCAGTCATCCACCGGTCCGAAAGATCTTCCCTGAGGTGGGATTTGCAGGTCCCTGCCCGGAAAGCGGTTGATTTGGGTGATATGAGATGTGGGAGCGTGACCGGGAATGGCACTATGTCGACAACCTGCTGCGCACGGTCGAAGGAGGCGCGGGCGGGACCCTGCTGGTGGACGGTGAACCCGGGGCGGGCCGGACCCGGCTGCTCGACGAAGCCGCAACAGCCGCGGGCGAGCGCCACATCAGCGTGCTCCGGGGCAACCCGGAGGAACTGGGCGAGCTGCTCCCGTGCGGCATGCTGTTCCAGGCGCTCGATCTGCGATTCGACCCGGCCGCCTACGCTGATCCCGGCGCCTCTCGGGCGCGTACCCTCGAACGCCTGAAGGCGGGCTTCGAGGAGCGGGCCGCCGAGCCGGTGCTGGCCGTGCTGGACGATCTGCACAGGGCGGACCCGATGACGCTCATGGTGCTGCGCGCCCTCCACCACATGCTCGCACCCCGGCCCATCGGCTGGCTGCTGAGCCGCTCGACAGCCCGGGAGCACGGCCAGGCCGCCTTCCTGTTCGACCTCTTGGAGCGGGAAGGGGCCGCCAGGGTCGAACTCGGACCGCTCTCTCCCGAGGCGGCCATCGGGCTGATGACGGAGACGCTCGGGATGCCGCCCGATCCGGCGACGCTGGCATCGGCGGGCGACGCCGGCGGCAATCCGCTGTTGATCAGCGAACTCCTCGCCGGTCTCCGAGCCGAAGGGCTGCTGGGAACCGTGATCGACGGTGCCTGCCCGCCGAACGCGCACATTCCCCACCGGCTGCGGCTGGTCGTGCGGCACTGGATCGAGGCCCTCAGCACCGGCGCCAGAAACCTGGTGGAGACCGTCGCCGTGCTCGGCCGGTCGTTCTCGCCGGAGCAGGCCGCTTCATTGCTGGGCACCACACCGGCCGCGCTGCTTCCCCTGGTCGAGGAGTGCATGGCGGCGGGCATCCTGGCCGCCGACGCCGATGGTCTCACCTTCCGCCACGAGCTGGTCAGGCTCGTGGTCGCCACGCGGGTCCCGCAGCCGGTACGGCACGCGCTGCGGGACCAGCTCGGCGTCCGCACCCACACCGAACTCGCGAGCCGGCCACCGGACGTCCACGCCGGACCGGCGAGTCGGTCACCGGAGGTCTCCGGCCCCGGCCCCGGCCACCTGGTCGCCCTCATCGACGCGGCCATCGCCGGGGGGCGGCTGCAGGAGGCTGAGCGGCTGGTCAACGGGGGTTTGGCCGATCGTGACCCGGCGGACGACGCGGCCGAACTGCGCTGCCTCCTGTCCGACATCATGTATCTGACCGGCCGGATCGACGAGGCCCTGCGGCAGGCCGAGACGGTGCTGGCCGTACCCGACCTGGCCAGCCACGTGCGCGATCGGGCGATCCTGATCCGGCTGTACGCCCTGACACGCCTGCGGGAGTCGGGCACGTCCGCCCGGGAGTACGCGTACGAGGTCCTGGAAGGCGGCGCCCGCTACGGTTCGGCGGCTCAGGTCGCTGCCCTGGTGGTGCTCGCGGTCACCGAGTGGGAAGAGGGCCGGCTCTCCGAGGCGCTGGCGTTCGCCGAGGACGCCAGGCGGCTGGCCGGGACGGACGAGTCGCACGTGCATCGCTACGACTCCCTGCTCGTCTCCGCCGCGCTGCTCATGAACATCCACCGGCTCGACGAGGCCCGCGCGATCCTCCGGGAGGCTCGTGCGGACATGTCCGCCGACAACCATCTGACCTGGACCGCGGACGCCTCCGCTCTGGAGGCCCGGGCCGAGCTCGCAGCGGGCCGTTTCGCCGACGCCGTCACCGAGGCGGAGAGAGCCCTGGACCTGGCCACCACCTTGGGCACCCCGCTGCCCGCCACGGTGGCCAACGCCGTCCTCGCCACCGTGGCGCTACGGCGCGGCGACCTGCGCGCGGCGTCGCGGTACGTCGCGGACGGAACAGGCGGTCCACTCGACGGCCATCCGCGGCACACCCTGCTGACGGCACAGGTCGCCGAGGTACGCGACGGACCGCTGAGCGCGATGACGCTGCTCACGGCCCTTTCCGCCCCAAACGGCCAGGTGGATCTTCCCGTCTCGCTCGGGCTCGCGGACTCTCCCGTACCACGCGGGCGGCTGCGCGCGATGCTCGCTGTGGATCCCACGGCGAGCGCGTGGATGGTCCGCGTCGCCCTCGCCGCCGGCGACCGTGCGGCGGCCGAGGCGGTCGTGGTCACCGTGGAGGCGCTCAGCAAGGGCAACCCGGAGTTCGCCGCGCTGGTCGCCTCGGCCGCGCACGCCCGTGGCCTGCTCGACGGCGACTGCGACGCCCTCTCCCAGGCCGCCGAGCGGACGGACGACGCGTGGGCGCGGGCTTCGGCCGTGGAGGACCTCGGCATGGCGCTCGTCGCGGCCGGACGGCACGAGGATGCGGCCGCCAACCTGGATCGCGCCCTCTCGATCTACCAGGACATCGGCTCCGTCAGGGACTCGGCGCGCGTCCGCCAGAGGCTGCGCGGCATGGGCGTCCGCCACCGCCACTGGAGCTACGCCGAGCGGCCGGTCTCCGGCTGGGACAGCCTCACCGAGACCGAGCGGAACATCTCGCTGCTCGTCGCCGACGGTTGGACCAACCGGCGGATCGCCGAGCAGACGTTCATCAGCGTGCACACGGTGGCCTTCCACCTGCGGCACGTCTACCGCAAGCTGCAGATCAACTCCCGCATCGAGCTCGTCCGTCTCGTGGTGTCGCAGGGGAGGGTCGAGTCCGGCCCGTCCGGTGTGGCGGGAGCCTGAGCGGCACCAAACCGTAACAGACGGTGATGACTACACATCTGGGGGATGTGGCGGACGGATGCCCGGATAAGCCTCGAAAGCGTACGCAGAGGTATCCCGCCTGAGCGCGAGGAGGAGTCATGTCTCTAGCATCACCAGGCCCGATCACCGCGAACCGGGTCCCGGTCGCCAGCTATCCGACGTACGCCGAGGCCGAGAAGGCCGTGGACTTCCTGTCCGACCACGGGTTCCCCGTACAGGGAACGCTCATCGTAGGCGTGGGACTGCGCTCGATCGAGCGAGTGGTCTCGCGCATGACGTACCTGCGCGCCGCCGGGTTGGGCGCCGCGTCCGGAGCCTGGTTCGGTGTGCTCATCGGCCTGTTCCTGGGGATCTTCTTCGCGCCCAGGCCCTCGGCCATGGTCGGCCTGCTGCTGTGGGGCCTGCTGTGGGGACTGGTCGCCGGAGCGATCTACGGCCTGATCTCGCACTCGGTGCACGGCGGTCGCCGGGACTTCGTCTCGGAGAGCGGGCTGGTAGCCGACAAGTACGACGTCCTCGTCGAATCCGACCACGTGGCCAGGGCTCAGGAACTGCTCGGCAAGACAAGCGGCTAGCGAGAAAAGCGGCTAGCGAGAAAAGCGGCTAGCAAAAAAAGCGGCTAGGGGGAGCTCGCCATGGCGAAAGCAGTCGGTATCGATCTCGGTACGACCAACTCGGTGATCGCCGCCACAGAGGACGGTCAGCCCACGGTCATTCCCAACGCGGAGGGGTCACGGACGACACCGTCGGTGGTGGCGTTCACCGACCAGGGCGAGCGGCTGGTCGGTCAGCTGGCCCGTCGTCAGGCCATCCTCAACCCGAAGGGGACGATCTACTCCGCCAAGCGGTTCATCGGCCGCCGCTTCAACGAGGTCGAGAGCGAGATCCACGCGGTCTCCTTCGACGTGGTGGAAGGGCCGGACGGGTCGGTACGCTTCCAGGTCGGCGACAAGCAGTACGCGCCGGAGGAGGTCTCGGCCCTGGTGCTGAGGAAGCTCGTCGCCGACGCGGCGAAGTACCTCGGTGAGAAGGTGACCGAGGCCGTCATCACCGTCCCGGCCTACTTCAACGACGCCCAGCGCCAGGCGACCAAGGACGCGGGCCGCATCGCCGGGCTGGAAGTCCTGCGGATCATCAACGAGCCGACCGCCGCCGCGCTGGCCTACGGGCTGGACAAGAAGTCCAACGAGACCGTGCTGGTCTTCGACCTGGGCGGCGGCACCTTCGACGTCAGCATCCTGGACATCGGTGAGGGGGTCGTCGAGGTACGTTCGACCTCCGGCGACGGGCACCTCGGCGGCGACGACTTCGACCGGCGGATCGTCGACTACCTGGCCGACGAGTTCCAGAAGGACCAGGGCATCGACCTGCGCCGCGACCCGCAGGCCCTGCAGCGGCTGTTCGAGGCGGCGGAGAAGGCCAAGGTCGAGCTGTCGGCGGTGACGCAGACCACGATCAGCCTGCCGTTCATCACGGCGGACGCCACCGGGCCGAAGCACCTCAACACCACGCTGATGCGCTCCACGTTCGAGCAGATCACCGCCGACCTGGTGGAGCGCTGCGTCCATCCCGTGGAGCAGGCGATGGAGGACGCCAAGCTCAGGCCGTCGGACATCGACGAGGTGATCCTCGTCGGCGGCTCGACCCGCATGCCCGCCGTACAGAATCTCGTGCGCAGGCTCACCGGCGGCAAGGACCCCAACATGACGGTCAACCCGGACGAGGTCGTGGCCATCGGCGCGGCGATCCAGGCCGGCATCCTCAAGGGCGAGGTCGAGGACGTCGTCCTGCTCGACGTCACGCCCCTCTCGCTGGGCGTCGAGACGCTCGGCGGCGTCATGACCAAGGTCATCGAACGCAACACCACGATCCCGGCCCGCCGGACCGAAACCTTCAGCACCGCCGACGACGACCAGAACGCCGTCGACATCGTGATCCTGCAAGGGGAGCGGGAACGCGCGGCCGACAACCGGGTGCTCGGACGCTTCCGGCTGGAGAACATCCGCCCCGCGTCCCGGGGAGAGCCGCAGATCGAGGTCACCTTCGACATCGACGCCAACGGCATCCTCAACGTCACCGCCCGCGACAAGGACACCGGTGCCGAGCAGCGGATCACCATCACCGAGAGCTCCAACCTGGACAAGCAGGACATCGAGCGGATGGTCGCCGAAGCCGAGCAGCACCGCACCGAGGACGCCCGGCTCCGGGAGACGATCGACGCCCGCAACGAGCTGGACTCGGTCGCCTACCAGGTGGAACGCCGCCTGGAGGAGCTCGGCGACGGGGTCCCCGTCCACGAGAAGGCGCGTGCGGAGCAACTCGTCCAGGAAGCCCGGCAGGCGGTCAAGGAAGAGGTGCCGCTCGACCGGTTGCGCGGCCTCAGCGGCGAACTCCAGCAGGTCTACCACGGGCTCGCGGTCAGCGGCCGGTCGGAGGGGCAGGCCGGTGTGCCACCGCAGGGCAGGACGGAGGCCGCTTCCGGCCGCGACGAGGACGTGATCGACGCCGAGTTCACCACGTCCGACTCGGAGTGACATGAACGGCCACGAAGACAGGACGGACCAGGCCGAAGCACCCCCCGACGCGTCCGCGGAGACCGACGCGAAGCTGGCCGAACTGGAGGACCGCTGGCTGCGCTCGGTCGCAGAGCTGGACAACGTACGCAAACGCATCGCCCGGGACGCCGAACGGCTGCGGGCCGAGGAGCGGGACAGGGTGGCGGCCGAGTGGCTGCCCATCCTGGACAACCTGGAGCTCGCCCTGGGCCACGCGACCGCTCAGGAAGGCGACGCGCGCGCCATCGCCGAGGGGGTGCGGGCCGTACGGGACCAGGCCCTGGCGGTGCTGTCGCGCCTCGGGTACGCCCGCCACGACGAGAGCGATGTGCCCTTCGATCCGGTCCACCACGAGGCGGTGGCCACCGTCGCACGGGACGACGTCGCGCCCGGCACCGTCGTCCAGGTGGTGCGCCCTGGTTACGGCGACGGACAGCGGCAGCTGCGGCCCGCGGTGGTGGTCGTGTCGAAGAAGGCGGAGTGATGGTCGTCCGACGGGACTTCTACGAGGTGCTGGGCGTCGACCGGAAGGCCGACCAGGACGAGATCCAGCGGGCCTACCGCAAGCTCGTGCGCGCCAACCATCCCGACGTCAACAAGGATCCCGGGGCGGAGGACCGGTTCAAGGAGATCTCGGAGGCGTACTCCGTCCTGTCCGATCCTCAAACGCGCCGCAGGTACGACGCGTTCGGTCCGGATTTCCGCCAGGTGCCGCCCGACGTGGACCCCGAGCAGTACGCCCGCGCACGCGCAGGGGGCGGCCGTCAGCGGCGTCCGGCGGGGGGAGAGGGCTTCGAGGGCGGCATCGACATCGAGGACCTGCTCGGCGGCATGTTCGGCGCCCGAGGCGGCCGTGGCGGGCGCGGCTGGGGGCCTGTGCCCGGTGCCGACCAGGAGGCCGAGCTGACGCTCACGGTCGAGGAGGCCTACAAGGGCGGGCGCCGTACCATCACGCTGCCCGGCGGCCGGCGACTGGACGTCACGATCCCGCCGGGCGTCACGAACGGCCGGCGCGTCAGGCTCGCCGGTGAGGGCGGCCACGGAAGCGGCGACGCGCCGCGGGGCGATCTCTACCTCATCGTCCGGATCGCCGACCATCCCCGTTACCGCGTCGAGGGACGCGACATCCATGCCGTCCTGCCGCTGGCGCCCTGGGAGGCCGCGCTGGGCGCCGCGGTCGCCATCGACACGCCGGGCGGCGAGGCGAAGCTCAAGGTGCCGCCGGGCACCTCGACCGGCCGCCGCCTGCGGCTGCGCGGGCGCGGCATGCCCGACCCGCGCGGTGGCGGCGCCGGGGACTTCTTCGCCGAGGTCCGCGTCATGGTGCCGCCTCGGCTCACCGAGGAGGAGCGGAGCCTGTTCGAGCAGCTCGCCGCCGTCTCGGCCTTCGACCCGAGGGGGCGTTCATGACCTACGCACTCGTACGGCCGGCGCGCCTGGACCTGAACTCCTACGCGCGCGCCACCGGCCTGCACCCGGAGGCCATCCGCCGGCTCGTGGCGCTCGGCCTGCTCGAACCGGTCAGGGACGCCAGGGGAGAGCTGTACTTCCCGCCCGCCCAAGTGGCCGTGGCCGCCAGGATCCAGCGGCTGCACCACGGCCTGTCGATCAACTACGCCGCCATCGGCCTGGTGATCGACCTGCTCGACCGGATCGAAGAGCTGGAGACGACCCTGCGGCGCTTGTCGGAACGACACTAAAAGGGAGCTGGAGTGGACCCGAACCGGATGACGCAGAAATCGCAGGAAGCCCTGCACGACGCCCAGACCAAGGCCGTGCGCCACGGGCACACCGAGGTCGACGCCGAGCACCTCCTGCTGGCCTTGCTCGAACAACCGGAAGGGCTGGCACCCCGGCTGCTGGCGGCGGCGGGGGCGAACACCGACAGCTTGATCACCGACCTGGAGGCGGAGCTCGCCCGCCGGCCCAAGGTCAGCGGGCCGGGGACGACACCCGGCCAGGTCTTCGTCACCCAGCGGCTGACCCGGCTGCTCGACAGCGCGGAGCGGGAGGCGAAGCGGCTCAAGGACGAGTACGTCTCCGTCGAGCACCTGCTGCTGGCCATGATCGAGGAGGGCGCCTCGGGCGCCTCGGGACGGCTGCTGCACGGCCGGGGACTGACCCGGGACCGCTTCCTGGAGTCGCTCACCGCCGTCCGGGGCAACCAGCGGGTCACCTCCGCCATGCCCGAAGTGGCCTACGAGGCACTGGAGAAGTACGGGCGCGACCTGGTCTCCGAGGCCCGCGCGGACAAACTCGACCCGGTCATCGGCCGCGACTCCGAGATCCGCCGGGTGATCCAGATCCTGTCCCGCAAGACCAAGAACAACCCCGTCCTGATCGGTGACCCCGGTGTCGGCAAGACGGCCATCGTCGAAGGGCTCGCCCAGCGGATCGTGCGCGGTGACGTCCCCGAGGGACTGCGCGACAAGACGATCTTCAGCCTGGACATGGGCTCGCTCGTGGCCGGCGCCAAGTACCGCGGGGAGTTCGAGGAACGCCTCAAGGCCGTGCTGAACGAGGTGAAGGCGGCCGAGGGCCGGATCCTGCTGTTCGTCGACGAGCTCCACACGGTCGTCGGAGCCGGGGCGACCGAAGGCGCCATGGACGCCGGCAACATGCTCAAGCCGATGCTCGCGCGCGGCGAGCTGCACATGATCGGCGCGTCCACGATCGAGGAGTACCGCCGGCACATCGAGAAGGACGCGGCCCTGGAGCGGCGCTTCCAGCCGGTGCTGGTCGAGGAGCCCTCCGTCGAGGACGCCATCTCGATCCTGCGCGGGCTGCGCGAACGGCTGGAGGTCTTCCACGGCGTGAAGATCCAGGACAGCGCGCTGGTCGCCGCGGTGAATCTGAGTCACCGCTACATCGCCGACCGGTTCCTGCCGGACAAGGCGATCGACCTGGTCGACGAGGCGTGCGCGATGCTCCGTACCGAGATCGACTCCATGCCCGCCGAGCTCGACGAGCTGACCAGGCGGGCCATGCGGCTGGAGATCGAGGAGGCCGCGCTGGCCAAGGAGGACGACCCGGCGAGCCAGGCTCGCCTCGCCGATCTGCGCAAGGAGCTGGCCGACCTGCGCGCCGAGGCCGGCGCGATGCGGGCCCAGTGGGAGGCCGAGCGCTCGGCCCTGCGCAAGGTCCAGGCCCTGCGGCAGGAGATCGAGTCCGTACGGCGGGAGGCGGAGCTGGCCGAGCGCGACTACGACCTCAACCGCGCCGCCGAGCTGCGCCACGGCAAGCTCCCCGAGCTGGAACGGCGGCTGCGCGGCGAGGAGGAGCGGCTGGACACCCGGCAGCACGGGCACCGGCTGCTGCGCGAGGTCGTGACCGAGGAGGAGATCGCCTCCATCGTCTCGCGCTGGACCGGCATCCCGGTGAGCCGGCTGAAGGAGGCGGAGCGCGAGAAGCTGCTGCGGCTGGACGAGATCCTGCACGAGCGCGTCATCGGCCAGGAGGAGGCCGTACGGCTCGTGGCCGACGCCGTCATCCGCGCCCGCTCCGGCATCAAGGACCCCAGACGCCCCATCGGATCGTTCCTCTTCCTCGGGCCGACCGGTGTCGGCAAGACCGAGCTGGCCAAATCGCTCGCGGCCGCGTTGTTCGACACCGAGGACAACATGATCCGCATCGACATGAGCGAGTACCAGGAGCGCCACACGGTCAGCCGTCTGGTCGGCGCCCCTCCGGGCTACATCGGGTACGAGGAGGGCGGCCAGCTGACGGAGGCGGTGCGGCGCAAGCCGTACTCGGTGGTGCTGTTCGACGAGATCGAGAAGGCCCACGCGGACGTGTTCAACACGCTGCTGCAGGTCCTCGACGACGGGCGGCTGACCGACGCCCAGGGCCGCACGGTCGACTTCCGCAACACCGTGGTCATCATGACCTCCAACATCGGCTCCCAGTACCTGCTCGACGGCGTCACCTCCGACGGCGAGATCAAGCCCGAGGCGCGCGAGCGGGTGATGGGGGAGCTGCGCCGCCACTTCCGGCCCGAGTTCCTCAACCGGGTCGACGACATCGTGCTGTTCAAGCCGCTGACCGAGGGCGAGATCGAGCTGATCGTCGACCTGATGTTCAACGACATCAGGCAGCGGCTGGCGGACCGGCGGCTCAACCTGGAGGTCACGGAGGCGGCGCGGCGGCTCATCGCCAACCAGGGGTACGACCCGGTCTACGGCGCCCGGCCGCTGCGGCGCTACATCGCCCGCGAGGTCGAGACCAGGATCGGCCGCGCGCTGCTCAGCGGCGACGTCCCCGAGGGCTCGACCGTCACGGTGGATGTCGACAAGGGCGAGCTGACCGTCACCTTCCACGGATCAGGGAGTGAGGCTTCAGGCCGGTGACCCCGCGGCCGTGTGGTCCTCGTCGTAGATGTCGGACGCCGACCTGACGATGAGCGGGTCCGGGGTGCCGACCACCTCGTGGTCCTTGTTGTCGTAGTCGAAGCGGCTCAGCACGTGGCGCATCGCCTCCAGGCGCCCCCGCTTCTTGTCGTTGCTCTTGATGACCGTCCACGGCGCCTCGCGGATGTCGGTGTTGAGGAACATCTCCTCCTTGGCGCTGGTGTAGTCGTCCCAGCGGTCCAGCGAGGCCAGGTCCATCGGCGACAGCTTCCACTGCCGTACCGGGTCCACCTGCCGGATGATGAACCGGGTGCGCTGCTCCGAGCGCGTCACCGAGAACCAGAGCTTGACCAGGTGGATGCCGTCGCGCACCAGCGCCCGCTCGAACTGCGGCACCTGCACCATGAACTCCCGGCACTCGGCCTCGGTGCAGAACCCCATCACCCGCTCGACCCCGGCGCGGTTGTACCAGGACCGGTCGAACAGCACGATCTCCCCGGCCGCGGGCAGATGGGCGATGTAGCGCTGCAGGTACCACTGGGTACGCTCGCGCTCGGACGGCTTCTCCAGCGCCACCACGGTCGCCCCGCGCGGGTTGAGATGCTCCATGAACCGCTTGATCGTGCCGCCCTTGCCCGCCGCGTCACGCCCCTCGAACAGGATCACCAGGCGCTGGCCGTTGGCCTTGACCCAGTACTGCAGCTTCAGCAGCTCGATCTGCAACAGCCGCTTGTCGTGGTCGTAGTCCTGCCGCTCCAGCCGCTCGGAATAGGGATAGTGCTCACGCCAGGTGTCGACCCGGCTGCCGTCCGGCCGCAACAGCACCGGATCGTCGTCGTCGCTGTCGTCCACCAGCAGTCCGGGGGTGGAGTCCAGCAGAGAAACCCGCTCCATAACAACGGACTTGCCCAAAAATCGCCCGGTAACGCGGTATGTGCGAGGCGGACAGTTGAACGCTTGATGTCCAGCCGAGGTCGCCCATCCGGCCGCCGGGGGGCGGCGCCGTCAAGAGCGGGGATCGCGCGGGCCGACGCGGTCAGGGACGCGGAACGCGGCGGGCGCTCAGGCGGTCGGGGTCGGGCCAGTGCACGCCGTAGGCCCAGCCCGCCAGCTCGAACCAGCGGATCAGCCGGGCGCTGGGGTCGAGCTGGCCGCTGAGCACCCCGTGCCGCGCGCAGGTCGGCTCCACGTGGTGCCAGTTGTGCCAGCCCTCGCCGAGCGTCAGCAACGCCACCCACCGTACGTTCGACGAGCGGTCCCGGGTACGGAACGGCCGCTCGCCGAAGGTGTGCGCGATGGAGTTCACCGACCACGTGACGTGGTGCACCACGGCGTAGCGGACCAGCCCGCCCCAGAACAACGCCGTCCACGCCCCCGCCCACGACATGGACCACAGCCCGCCCACCGCGGCAGGCAGCGCGAACGACAACGCCGCCACGGCCGGATAGGCGGCGTCGAACCGCCGTACGTCCGGGTCGGCCAGCAGGTCGGGCACCCAGTGCCGGCGGCTGGAGCGGTCGCGTGCGGTGTAGAACCAGCCGATGTGGGCGTGTGCCATGCCGCGCAGCAGCGCCAGGCCGCTGTCGCCATAACGCCACGGCGAGTGCGGGTCGCCCTCGCGGTCGGCGTACTTGTGGTGTCGGCGGTGCTCGGCCGTCCACAGGGTGACCGGGCCCTCGACCGCCATGCCCCCGGCCAGCATGAGCGCGATGCGCAGCGGCCGGCGGCACTTGAAGGCGCGGTGGGTGAAGAGCCGGTGGTAGCCGATGGCGATCCCGAAGATGCTGACCAGGTACATCACCACCGCGATCACCACGTCACGCGGCCCGATGCCCCATCCCCAGACGGCGGGCACGGCCAGGACGGGAAGCAGCACCGGCAACACCACCAGGACGATCAGGTAGACGGTCCGGCGGCCGGTGGTGGCCATCACCGTCTCCGCCCGGTCCGAATCCGTGGTGCCCGAATCCGGCCGCGGGGCAGATGACGAGCTCACGCTACCTCCCATGATCAGCGAGGACGGTTGGGCTCCTCATTCAACGGCTGTGTCCCCAGCGCACGGCAATGACCTGGAAGTGACGACATCATCACTCAGAGGAATCAAAACACTCCATACGGTAGTCACCAAGAAATGGGTATCGCATGCCTAGTTGCGGCTACAGACCGTAATGATCTTTGTTCGCTCCGGCGTCGGACAGAAGGGCCTACGGCATGGGTGCTGTCGATCAGACAACCACGGGCGGCCATCTGGAGAGATACGACGAGGCGCTGGCGCGCGATCCGATCTCCGCGTTCGGCCTGGTCCGGGAGTGGCTGCGGACCGACTGGCGGGCCCTGTTCGCCGAGCTCCGCGAGCGGCGCCCCATCTTCGTCACGCCCGCCTTCACGGTCGTGACCCGCTTCGCCGACGTCACCGAGGTGCTCTCCCGCGAGACGGTCTTCTCGGTACGCGCCTTCGGTCCCCGTCTCGACGCCGCGCTGGGCGGCCCCTTCATGCTGGGCCGGGACGCCACCCCGATGAACTGGCGGGACAAAGGGTTGATGCAGGTCATGCTCGACCCGCGCGACGTGCCGGGGGTGCGCGAGCTGGCCGGGCGCCTGGCCGACGAGCGGCTCGACATCGCCTGGCCGTCCGGCGGCGTCGAAGCGGTCCACGGGCTGTTCCGCCCCGTCGCCCTGGGCGTGTCCGCGACCTACTTCGGTTTCCCCGGCCCCGACCCGCAGACCCTGTCGCGGTGGACGCGGGCCATCGTCACCGACGGCTTCGCCAACTTCCTGGGCGATCCGAAGATCCAGGCCGCGTCGGTCCGCGCGGGCGCGGAGATGATCGCCTACCTGCGCGAGCGGCTCACCGAACGCCGGGCCGCGCTGCTGGCGGGACGGCGCCTGCCCGACGACGTCTTCACCCGGCTCGCCGGCACCGTCCTGCCCGCCGAGATCGGTGTGGACGACGAACGCGTCCTGATCAACATGGCCGGCCTGCCGCTGGGGTTCGTGGAGAGCGCGCCCGGAGCCATGGTCGAGGCGGTCGAGCAGCTTCTGCTGCGCCCGGAGGTGCTGGCCCAGGCCATCGAGGCCGCCGGCGACCCGGATCCTGGCCGTTTCGACCGTTATGTCTGGGAGGCGCTGCGGTTCAACCCGTTCTTCAAGCTGCTGCCCCGGTTGTGCGAGCGCGACTACGTCCTGGCCGCCGGCACCCCCCGCGCCACGACGATCCCGGCGGGCACGCTCGTGCTCGCCGCGCCGGCCTCGGCCATGTTCGACGCGGACGTGGTGGCCGAGCCCGAGGAGTTCCGCCTCGACCGGCCGGGGCACCATCAGCTGTTCTTCGGTTCCGGCCAGCACGCCTGCCTGGGCGTGCATCCGGCCAGGGCCGTCATCTGCGAAGCCGTACGCCGCCTGCTGCTGCGTCCAGGGGTGCGCCTGCTCCCACCGCCGGAAGGACAGGTCGTCCGGGCCGGCGGGATCTTCCCCGACCGGTTCGTCCTCGGGCTCGGCGCCGAAGGCCAGGAACGATGACCATGGCGCGGCGCCGGACGACGGCCGAGAGCGGGACGGCCGCCAAGGGCGGAGCGACGGCGCGGAGCATCGCCACCGACGGGGCCGTCAACCGGCTCAGGTTCCTGGCGCTGACCCACGGCCGGCCGTTCTGGGATCTCGTCCAGTCCATCAGGCCCGTACGGCGTCGCCTCAACGCCCTGCTGATCGACCAGGCGGTCCGTGAGATGCCGCCACGGCCGGAGCCGTTGAGCACGATGGCCGACTACACCTCATGGGCCTCGCTGACCGACCGTACCTACAGCGGCAGGCACGTACCCCCGCTCGCCGTGCCCGAGAGCGCCCGGCCCACCCCCGAGAAGGCCGCCGACCTGTTCACCCGTGGCGAGAGCATGATCCCGTGCCCGCGCTCCACGGTGCTGTTCGCCTACTTCGCCCAGTGGTTCACCGACGGTTTCCTGCGCGGTGACGTCCACGTCCCGCGCGACCCCCGCAAGAACAGCTCCAACCACCAGATCGACCTGAACCAGGTCTACGGCCTGCACGCGACGGCGACGGCGGCGCTGCGTACCTTCCATGGTGGGCTGCTCAAGAGCCAGTTCATCAACGGCGGGGAGTTCCCGCCCTACCTGTGCGAGAACGGCAAGATCAAACCGGAGTTCGCCGCCCTGAGCGTCATCCGCTTCGCCGAGCTCACCGACGAGCAGCGCGACACCCTGTTCGCGACCGGCAGCGACCGGGGCAACATCCAGCTCGGCTTCACCATGCTGACGGTGCTGTTCCTGCGCGAGCACAACAGGGTGGCCCGCCTGCTCGGCCAGCTCTGCCCGCGCTGGGACGACGAGCGCCTGTTCCAGACGGCGCGCAACATCCTCATCGTGCTGCTGATCAAGCTGGTCGTCGAGGAGTACATCAACCACATCACGCCCTACCACTTCCGCTTCACCCTGGACTCGCGGCTGTCGACGATGCTGGCCCACGTGCCCTGGCACCGCGAGAACTGGGCCTCGGTGGAGTTCAACCTCGTCTACCGCTGGCACAGCCTGATCCCCTCCCAGCTGTCGGTGGGCGGCCACGACCTGCCGATGGCGCGAACGTTGCTCGGCGGCGCGCTGATCCCGGAGCACGGCCTCGGCCGGCTCTTCGAGGACGCCTCCCGCCAGCGCGCCGGCCGCATCGGCCTGTTCAACACCGACCCCCTGCTGCGGGAGGTGGACATGGCCAGCATCGCCGACTCGCGTACCCTCGGCCTGGCCCCGTACAACAGCTACCGCGAGCACTGCAATTTCCCCCGGGTGCGCGGTTTCGACCAGATCTCCGGTGACGGGCGGATCAGCGGCGCGTTGCGGGAGCTCTACCGCGGTGTCGACGACCTCGACCTGTACGTGGGCCTGTTCGCCGAGGAGCCCGGCAGCCCCGACGCCATCCTGCCGCCGCTGCTCACGAAGATCATCGCCATCGACGCCTTCTCCCAGGCGCTGACCAATCCGCTGCTGGCCCCGCGGGTGTCCAACGCCGCGACCTTCTCCCCGCACGGCATGCGGATCATCGCCAGCACGCGGACGCTGTCGGACGTGCTGCACCGCAACGTCCCGGAGGATCCAAGCCCCCGCTTCGTCAGCATGACGCGACGGACGGCCCGATGAGCGACCCGGCCGCCGAGTCGATGCGTGCCGCGGCCCGCGAGCTGGTCGACATCGGGGTCACGATCCGGGAGGCGGCGGGCCACGCCACGGCCGCGCTCACCGACGGCGCCCTGCTCAGCGCGCTGCCGCAGGCCCCCTCGGCGGGTTACCTGGCCCACCGGGCGCTGCTGCGCGCCATCACCGATGGCGCGGGCCTGGGCTACGCGCTCACCGGCGGCCGGTTGGGCGCCCTGGCGGCCAAGCTCGGCGGCATGGCGGGCGCGGAGAGCCTGGCCGTCCGCGTGCTGGCCACCTCGCTGCGACTGCGGATCGCCGCCGTCGCCCTCGACCACCCCGAGCTGAGCGCCGACCCCATGCTCGGCCGGCTCATCGAGGCGGCCGCCGCCGACCGCGACCTGGAGGCCGTCCGCGCGCTGCGCGCCCTGCTCAAGGACCGCGGCGCCGTGCGCGCGCTCAGCGCCCTCGCCCCGGTCTTCGGCGAGGTCCTCGCCCTGCGGGCGCTGCTCGACGAGAACCCGCTCAACGACGACACCGCCTGGCTGATCGCGACGGGCAAGGGCTACGCCACCGCCGACCCGATCACCGGCATGAGCAACAAGATGGTCGCCGTCCTCGACACGGGGGAGGGGGCGGCGCGCCGGGTCGACCTGTCCGCGGCCGAAACCGCGCGGCTGAGCCCGCAGGGGTCGCTGCTCGGGTTCCTGCGCAACATCAGCGTGGTCGGTACGACGGGACGGGTGCTCATCCAGAGCGTGGCGGGCCTCGACGGAGCGGTGCGCCACGTCGTCCAGGCGCCCGGGATACGGGCGGGACGGCTCGACGGCGACTCGCCCCAGGACCTGCTCGGCGCCTTCAGCAGCGCCGTGCTGGACAGCAGCCCCTACAGCCGCGCGCTGGCCAAGGCCATCGACGACTACGGCCTGCCCCAGGGGGCCGAGCTGGCTCTCATCGGCCACAGCGCGGGTGGCGCGGCCATCATGAACCTGGCCCAGGACGCGGAGTTCTGCGCCCGCTACACCGTCACGCACGCCGTCGCGGTCGGCTCGCCCGTCGACTTCAAGCGGCCCGCCGACCCGCGTACCTGGGTCGCCAGCGTCACCAACCAGCACGACATCGTCCCCACCCTCGACGGGCAGGGCGCGGGCACCTGCTTCGACCTGCATCCCGACTGGTACGCCGTGGACTACTTCGACTCCACCCACCTCTTCCCGCTCTGCCACAGCATCGAGCACTACATCGCCAACATCGCCGACGACCTGCCCGAGGCCCGTCGGCGGATCGACGGGCGGCTCGGGCCGTTCCGGGGGCAGGTCGTCCGCTCGCAGGCGTACCGGCTGTCCGACCGCGCGCCCCGCCCCGCCGGGTCGCCCTTCCTCACGGTGCCCACGTACGCCGTGGACGGGGTCGAGCTGCCGATCAGGTGCCACAACGGCAGCGGCCTCACGGCCTACTTCGCCGCGGATCCGGCGGGGGCGGCGGCACTGCTGGAGGGGACCGGGTTCGGGCCCGCCGTACGGGTCGCCGGGCGAGCCCTGGTCGCCGTGCACGCCTCCTGGGACCGGCGTACCAGCGCGGGCGGCTACCGCGAGCTTCACCTCGGGATCGTCGTACCCGGTCCGTGGCGGTCGAGGTCGCCGCTCGTCTGGCTCGATCTGCTGCGCGGGGCCGACCGGCGGCGCTCGGGCAGCTTCCTGGCCGGCTCCGTGATCGACGCCGCCGCCCTCGGCGCCGTGGCACCGCGGCTTTGGGGCGGCGAGCCGTACCTGGTGCCGCTGGAGTTCGAGCTGACCAGCGGCTACGCGCGCGTCGCCGTCGGCGGCCTCGACGAACGGCTTCTCACGCTGAGCGGGGTCCTCGGTCCCTGGCTGCCCGTGAGCGACCGCGACCTGGTCGGCTACGCGCGGGGGGCGGCGGGCACCGCGCTGCGCTCCTGCGTACGGACCCGCGGGCTGGGCCGCCTGCATCCCGTGCCACGGCTCCGGCTGGCCGTGGCGCCGGGGTCGGCGCACCCGCTGGCCCGCCAGCTCCGCGAGCTGGGCCTCGACGGCGCCCGCCCGCTGCTGTGCCTGTCGGCCACCGCCCGCCAGACACTCCGCGACGCCGCCGTCCCGCTACCGACCCTCTGACCGGCCGAAGCCCCTGAGCGGCCGACCCCCCCGCGACCGGAGGACCGATGCCAGCCGATTCCGCGGCGATCGCCGCCCACGCCGCACTCCTGCAGGCCGACATCCGCGCCCTGACCGACTGCGCCGTACGCCTGCGCGAGATCGAGGCCAGGCTGGCGACCGGCGAGACGCCGCGATGGCTGCGCGAGGCGATCAACGCCCACGTCGCCGCCTGCGCGACGGCCGCCGCCGACCTGACCACGGCGGCGGCGCACCTGCGCCACTACGCCGAGCGGACGCGCCCCTGACGCGCCCGCCGCTGATCTTCAGGGCCAGGGCGGCAGAGGAGGCGAACCACTGCCGATCAACCCTCGTCGAAGGCGGTGCGGAGGGCGGGCAGGTTGTCCAGCAGGGTGCGCACACCGAGCCGGTCGGCGGTGGCCGAGGCGTAGACGAACTGCACGTCGACCCGCCAACCGCCGAACCGAAGCGGCAGGAGCACAGTGTCGCCGTCCCGGATCGATCGTGCCGCGACGAAGGCGGGGACTATGGCGACGAAGCCGGCGTCGATCGCCAGCCGGATCGCGGTCGACGGCAGGCCGGTGGTGTGGATCGGGGCGTCGAGTCCTCGGTCCGGATGTTCGAGGGAAGCGGAAAGTTCCTGGGCGTCGCGACCCCACCGGTAGACGATGACGCCGGTTCGGCTGAGGTCCTCGATCCCGAGGCGTCTGCGATCGGCGAGAGGATGGTGCCGAGGGCACACCGCCACCATCGCGGATCGGTTGATCGGCTCGGACCGCAACCCGCGCAACGGCACCTTGGGCATCACGAATCCGGCGTGGACGCTACCGTCGAGGAGACGGCCGACGACCTCGCCGCTGTGTGCGACCCGGCAGTGCACGGCAATCGGTTCGCCTGCGACCGCCCGCAGCACGGCGGGGAAGACGACGTCGCCGAGGCTCGCGGGCGCGGCGAGGACGAGCCGTTGGGTCTCGTGCTTCGCCACGCCGATGGCCGCCTCGTCGAGAAGGTCGAGACATCGCTGTGCGTAGTCGTTCAACCGCTCGCCGGCCGGGGTGGTGACGCTGCCCCGCGGGCCCCGCACGAACAACGCGGCGCCGAGCTTGCGCTCCAGGGCGGCTATCCTGGCGCTGACCGACGGCATCGACAGCCGTAGTTCGGTCGCCGCGGCGCCGAGGCTTCCCGTGCGGGCCACGGTGGTGAACACGACCAGATCCATTGTCTCGATCTTGTGACCGGGCCCACCGTAGCCGGGGACAGTCATAGGCACAGCCTAACCCTGGCCCCAGGCATTTCGGGTCTACCTCCACGATTCCGACATCATCGATAGTTCAGGGCATGAATCAGACACCGTCGGGCGTTTCGCCGGGCGAAGATCTGCGCCTGCGGCGCGGGCTCGGCACGATGTCCCTTTCCCTGATCACTTTCTCCAGCGTCATCGGCTCGGGCTGGCTGCTCGCGCCGTACACCGCGGCCAAGGCGGCCGGGCCGGCCGCCTTTTTGTCCTGGACGATCGCCTCGGTCGCTACCGCTCTGGTATCACTCGCCTTCATCGACCTGGCCTTCCGCCATCCGATGTCCGGCGGCAACGTCCGTTGGCCGCAACTGGCGTCAGGCCCGTTGGTCGGCAGCGTGGTCGGCTGGGCGGTGTTTCTCCAGGCCGTCAGCGCCGGGCCGAGTGAGTCGACGGCGGTTGTGCAATACGCGGCCAAGTGGCTGCCGTGGGTGATGTCCGGCGAGTCGTTGAGCTTGGCGGGACGGCTGATCGCCGCCGGGCTGCTCGTGTTCTTCTGCATGCTCAACCTGTTCGGGATCAAACTGCTCGCCAAGGTGAACAACGTGGTCGCCACCATCAAGGTGGTGATCCCGGCGCTAACGGTGATCCTTTTGCTGGCCAGTGGCTTCGACACGGCCAACGTGGCGACCGGCGGCGGGATAGCACCTTACGGCGTCTCGGCGGCACTCACCGCGGTGGTCGGCGGTGGGCTGGTGTACTCGTTCACCGGAATCAACGCCGCGGCCGTGATGTCCGGCGAGGCGAAGGACCCGCGCCGCACTGTGCCGAGGGCCACGCTGATCGTGCTGGCCGGGACGATCGTGCTGTACATGGGCCTGCAAGCGGTGATGATCTTCTCGTTGCCCAACGGGCTGCTCGGCAGCGGCTGGCACGGGATCAACCTCAATTCGCCGCTCGCCTCGCTCGCCACCCTGCTCGGCCTGTCCTGGTTCGCCACCGTGCTGCTTGCCGACGCGATCTTCTCCCCCTCCGGCAGCCTGCTGATCGGCATCGGCGTCAAGGGCCGCTACACCTACGGCGCCGCGCAGAACGGCCTGCTGCCCGCCGCACTGACAAAAGTGGACTCGCGGTTCGGCATTCCCCGGCGCGCGCTGCTGCTCAACGTCGGCATCGGCTCGGTCATCGTGCTCATTTTCGGGAACTGGAAATCCATCGCCAGCTCGCTGAGCTTCTACTACGGACTCTCGTACGCGGCCGTCTCGGTCGCGGTCACCGTACTCGCGGCGACAACCCCGCTGGAGAAGGGCTGGCTCCGAAGGTGGGCGATTCCGGTCGGCTTCGCGTCCTTCGTGCTCTCCGGCCTCATTCTCTACTGGTCGACCTGGGAAAAGATCCGCGTCGCCGTGCCGTTGCTGCTGATCGGCTTCCTGATCTACCTCGTCCGAACAGCCAGGATGCGAACGGCGGGCGGCTGGCTGGTGGGCTTCCTGCTCATGCTCGCAGTGCTGTCCGCGCTCGGCTCGTTCGAAGGTGCCGGCGTTGTCGCCGCGCCGTACGACTCCATTCTCGTCGGTGTGTTCAGCGCGGGAATCTGGTTCCTCGCGCACCGATCCGGCCTGCGCCACCAGCGATCACTGGCAGCGGCCGCGACCCCACAAGACGTAGGGAGCATGACTTGATCGAGAAGGCGATCGACCTCGACTGGGACCTCGAGCGATCCCGCGCCCGGCGGAACAAGCGGTGGTCTCAGTACGACCGGGACATCATCGATCTCACCGTCGCCGAGATGGACCTGCCGGTCGCCGGCCCCGTCCTCGCCGCCGTTCAGGACGCCGTGCGACGGCAGGCGTTCGGCTATCCGATCGCCGACGAACTCAGCGAGGTTCCCCAGGCGGCCGGCCAATGGCTCACCGAGGTGCACGGTCTCCCGCTCGGCCCGGACCGCGTGCGGCTGCTGCCGGAGCTGATGCGCGGCGTGACCATGGCGATCAAGCATCTGACCAGGGCGGGTTCGCCGGTGGTCGTGCCGACCCCCACCTACGGCCGGTTCTTCGACGCCATCCGGGTCGCCGGTCGCGAGGCCGTCGAAGTTCCGATGCGTATCGGAGAACGAGGCTACGAACTCGACCTCGACGGCATCGACCGGGCACTGCGCGCGAGGGCGGGCAGTGTCCTCCTCTGCCATCCCAACAACCCGACAGGCCGCGTGTTCGATCGCGACCAGTTGCAGGGCTTGGCCGAACTCGCCGCGCGGCACGGGGCGCGAGTGATCAGCGACGAGATCCACGCGCCGCTGCGCTATCAGCTCGATTTCATCCCCTACGGCTCGCTCGACGACAACGCGATCACTCTGATCAGCGCGACCAAGGCGTGGAACTTCCCCGGCCTGCGGTGCGGGCTGATCGCTTTCAGCAATCCAGACGACGCGCGGCTCTGGCAGAGCCTGCCGAGGGCGGCGGTCGGCGGCATGAGCCCGCTCGGCATGACCGCCACCGTCGCCGCGCTCCGCGACGGCGGGCCGTGGCTGCGCGAAGCCGTCCGGTTTCTGGACGGCAACCGGAAGCTGGTCACCAACATGCTCGCCGACCTGGACATCGGATACAGAGAGCCGGACGCGGGTTACCTCGCCTGGCTCGACCTGCGCCGGTTCGGGCTCGCTGACCCGGCGGCCCACCTGCTGGACCGGACCAACATCGCCACCACCGAGGGCGTCGATCACGGAGCGTCAGGGAAGGGCTTCATCCGGCTCAACTTCGCGACTCCGCCTGACGTACTCACGGATGCCCTTGATCGAGTCATCGACTGTCTGCTCGGCCGCTAGGTAGGACGGCGCGCTCGTCGGGGCCGCCCCGTCGTGGATCGCGGAAGCGCGCGGCGCTTCCGCGATTCGCACCGGCTGTGCTCAGCCCGCCTCGTGTATGGCTCGTGCCGCGCTGAGTCCCGACTCCAGGGCGCCCTCGATCCATGCGTGCCACAGTGAGCAGTGCTCGCCCGCGAAGTGCACCCGGCCCTCCGGCGCCATGATCGCGTCATGCAGGTTGCTCTGCTGGTGCGGCTCGAACAGGGCGAAGGCGCCGGCCGCGTAGGGGTCGTTGTACCAGGCGTGCGTGACGCCGAACTCGAAGTGGTCGTAGATGCTGGGGTGGATCTTGGCCACGTCCTCGAGGGCCTGATCGATCCGCTTCTGCGAGGACATCGCGCCCCACCGCAGCGCGTCCTGGCCCCAGGTGTAGCTGGCCAGCAGGATCGAGCGTTCGTCGGGGGAGGGATGTGAGGGATAGCAGATGCGCCGGATCGGCAGGTCGGTGACCGTGGTGCCGCCGACGATGCCGTCGGTCTGTTCCCAGAACGGCCGCCGCACCTGGAAGAGGATCTTGGTGGAGGCGTTGTAGTTGAGCTCCCGGATGGCGCGCTGCTTGCGGCGGGAGAAGGCGGGCCGGGTCTCGACGTCACGCAGCACCGAGAACGGGATCGTGCAGATGGCGTAGTCGCCGGTGAGCGTCGTCCGGCCCGAGCCGGTCCTGACGTGCAGGGTGACCGAGTGGTCGTCCTGCTCGATGGCGGAGACCTCGTGACCGAACCGGATGTGGTTCCTGAGCTCGTGGTAGAAGGCGGTCGGCAACCGGTCGGCACCGCCCTCGATCTCCTGCATGTCCTCGAACGCGCGCCCGATGATCTCGCGGAACTGCTCGATGACCGCCGCGTTGAGGTTGGCCTCCCGGAAGCTCATGACGCCGTAGAGCTCGATGGCCCCCTCGGAGAATCCGCGCTCGCGTAGGAAGCTGCGGATGGAGTAGCGGTCATATTCGGCGCAGATGCGGTCGAGCGCGTTCTCGCCCTCCTGCGCGTAGAGGTCGTGGATCTCCTGGGTGGCGGTGCGCCACAGGTCCTCGTAGGTGCGGCCGTGCTCGTGCTCGGCCAGGCCGAAGTCGATGATGTCGGGGTTGTCGTTGAGCTCCTTGATCGTGGTCCTGACGCCCTGGATGTAGGCCAGGGCGTGGGGGTTGCCCATCACGAACGGCCGCAGGGTCAGCCCGAACCTCTCGCAGTAGGCGAGGGTGAGGTCGTGCACGCGCGGGATCCGCATCGCGCCCGCCTCGGCGTAGAGGCCGGGTGCGAATCCGCGCAGGGTGAGCACGCGCCCGCCGACCCGCTGCTGGGCCTCCAGGACGACGGGCTCGTGCCCCTGTCGCATCAGCTCGTAGGCGGCGACCAGACCGGCCATTCCACCACCGATGATCAGTACGCGTTTGTGCGGCCGGCCGCCGGCGGCCAGTCCGTGCTCGGCCGCCGCGACCAGGTCCGCGGGCACTCTGAGGTCGTGACTCGGTCGTGGTGCTCCGGCGGCCATCAGCTCCGCGGGCATGGCCGAACCGAGCGCTGTCGACGGGTTCTCTTCCAGGGCGTCACACTCCTTCGTCGTCACCTAAAGCACACTTATGATCGCTTTAAGTGACGATGATCGCCAGGGGGGAATTCGTACGGCGGCAGGCGACCCGGTCCACGCTTCGTAGACATAGCGCTGGATATATGGGCAAACTAACAGTTGTTATATTTCGCAGCGGATGATGGTTCGCCGTGGAGAGAAGTGGCGGAGGGACGTGGGCCGATGAACGCGGCCGCATGGGGCTTGGGCGCGGCGGTGCTGCTGGCCTCGATCGTGGAGATGGTGGAGGCCCTGACGATCGTGATGGCGATGGGCGTGACGCGGAGCTGGCGCTCCACGCTCGCGGGCGTGGCCGCGGCCCTCGTCGCGCTGGCCGCCTTCACCGCCGCCGCCGGCTACGCCCTCGCGACCTGGTTGCCGAAGGCGGCACTCCAGCTCGCCATCGGCACCCTCCTGCTGATCTTCGGCCTGCAGTGGCTGCGCAAGGCGATCCTGCGCTCGTCCGGGCGCAAGGCCATGCACGACGAGGACCAGATCTTCGCCGACGAGGTGGCGGCGGCCGAGAGCGCGGGCGCGGTCACGGCCAAGGGCCTCGACTGGTTCTCGTTCATGATCAGTTTCAAGGGCGTGTTCCTCGAGGGCGTCGAGGTGGTCTTCATCGTGATCACCTTCGGCCTGAGCGCGGGGAACATGCCGGTGGCGATCGGCGCCGCCGTCATCGGCGTGCTCCTCGTCCTCGCCGTGGGCATCGCCGTCAGGGGGCCGCTGTCGAAGGTGCCGGAGAACACCATGAAGTACGGCGTCGGCCTGCTGCTCGCCGCCTTCGGCACCTTCTGGTCGGTCGAAGGGCTGGGCGTCTTCACCGGGGGCCACCAGAGCCTGGAGTGGCCGGGCGCCGACCTGGCGATCCCGGTGCTCGTCGCCGCGTGGTTCGGGCTGTCGCGGCTGATGGTCCACGCCCTCAGGCGGCCCGCCGTCCCGAGCGCGTCTATCTAGGAGCGGAGCATGGGTTTCATCCGAGGATTCGGCCAGTTCTGGTACGACCTGATCATCGGCGACGACTGGAAGATCGCCGCGGCCGTCGTCGCCACGCTGGCGCTCGGGACGGTGGTCCTGCTGGCGTTCGCGGTGCCGGAGCCGGTGCTGACGCCGGTGCTCGGCCTGTGCCTCATGGCCGCCTTCGTCATCGCCCTGCGGCTGGATGCGCGCGACTAGAAGATGGCGCTGTCCTCGGCCTCGTAGACCGAGGTGGCGAACTCCTCCAGCGTCTTCGCGCAGTCCTCCAGCGCCTGGATCACCTCTTTGCCCCGCGAGGCGCCCAGGACGTCACGCGCCTTGACCTTCGCGTACCAGCCCTTGAGCTTGGTGAGGTCTTCCTCGTTCTCCTCCAGCTCGCCATAGGTGAAGTGCCGCGCGGTCACCTCTTTGGCCACGCCCGCGTGGAAGTCGGCGCACTTGTCGAGGATCTCCTCGTATTCGTCGTCGCGGGCGGCGTTGTAGAGGGCGACCAGCTCGGTCTCACCGATGATCGAGGAGGTGCTGACCAGGAACGCCTGGCCCGACATCGACTCGACGATCTCGTTGCGCAGCGCCCGCAGCATCCGCTCGCTCTGCGGCGTGCGCGGTGCGGCGGCCGCGGAGTTCTGCAGGTAGACGGCGCCGAGGTTGCGCAGCCGCCGCCAGACCGCCGCCCGCAACCGGGTCGGCTCACTGGGCACCCGGTAGATCAGCATGAGCCAGGTGACCGGCTTCGCCAGCTCGGCGGCCTCCTGGCCTTCGGGAGTGTGGCCGGTCTTCGGCCTTTCGGTGCCCGGCACGACCCGCCTCCTCCGCACAGCTCGACGAGTCGATCGTAGCCGCCCGCACGGCACCCGCGACCGCCCGCGCCGTGGTCAGGGACGGATGGCGCCGAGGAGGCGGGCGCGCCAGTAGTCGTCGAGGTCGACCACCTTGACGACGTCCCCGGTCTGCGGCGCGTGGACCATCTTGCCGTTGCCCACGTACATCCCCATGTGACCCAGTCCTCTGCTGAAGAGCAGGTCGCCGGGCAGCAGCTTGTCGAGCGACACGCGGCGGCTCGCGCCCCAGCTCCACTGGGTGTACGTCGTGCGGGGGATCCCGACCCCGGCGGCTCGCCAGGCGGCCTGGGTGAAGCCGGAGCAGTCGTAGGAGTTCGGGCCCGTGGCGCCGTACCGGTACGGCTTGCCGACCTGGGCGAAGGCGAACTGCAGCGCGGCGCGGGCATTGCCGGAGGCCGGGCCGGTGTACTTGAGGCCGGTGCTGTGGGGGTTGCCGCTCTGGAAGGCGCCCAGCTTGCGCAGGATCTTGGTCTGTTCGGCGATGAGCTTCTCGACCTCCGTCTTCTGGCCGCGTACCTTGTCGCGCGCGGAGTCGGC
This sequence comes from Nonomuraea sp. NPDC049158, assembly GCF_040648335.1. Lineage (NCBI taxonomy): Bacteria > Bacillati > Actinomycetota > Actinomycetes > Streptosporangiales > Streptosporangiaceae > Nonomuraea > Nonomuraea sp. NPDC049158. The sequence goes on along the minus strand of NZ_JBEZDM010000034.1, from coordinate 34,629 downwards.
ATCGGCCAGGACGGTCTTGGCGTCGTCGCGCCGATCACGCAGGTCCTTGGTGGTCGCCTCGAAGGCGAGGAGTTTCGCCGCCCTGTCCCGCGCCATCTGGTCGAGGGCGGCCATGCCGCCCAGGGTCGCCTCGGGGGTGTCCTCGACGATGAATCGCTGCCAGCCCGCGAACTCGCCGAACTGGTAGTCGCTCACCGCCGCCGCGGCGAGGTCCCTGCGCAGGGAGTGGGCCAGTACGCCCTTGCGGCCGACTTCGGCGTTGAGGGCGTCGTACTTCTTCTTGGCCTTCTGGTAGCTCTCGGTGGCCTGGTTGTACTGCTCGACGACCTTGTCGGCCTGCTCGTTCAGTTTGACCAGCTTGGCCCTGGCCTTGGCCTTGGCCTGCGGGGTGGGCGCCGGCTCGGCGACGGCGCTGCCCGGGGCGGCGGCGGCCCATGCGAGCGACGCCAGCGCCGCGGTCAGTGCCATCCGCCCAAGCCTTGTCGGCACGGCCACTACGATGCCTCCTCGTACCAGTCCACCGTTGGCCGGAACCGTACAGAAGTGATGGCCTGTTCGGCGCGGGGACGGCCTGCGTGGTTCCGTACTAACGGCGATAGGGGTGTGGTGCGCCGACCCATGAGGAGATACGCGCGCGGACCCCGGGACGTTCAGTGGGCAACCGAGTGGACATGAGTGCGCCCCGGCAGCGCGGGTGCGATGCCGGGGCGCTCGTGCCGCTGCCAGCCTCGTGCCGCTGTCAGCTTCGTGGTGCCGTCAGGAGTGGGACTTGACCCGGAAGGTGTCCTCGATGCCGCAGGACGGGCCGTTCTGGCCGCCGATGCGGACGGAGTCGAAGAAGTCGCGATAGGTGGAGAAGAAGTTGCCCTTGCCGCCCGGAGTCGTCACCGCCGAGCAGCCGCCGTAGTTGGCTTCGGAGTAGAGGTGGATGTAGGAGCTCGTCCGGTTCCAGTCGGACTTGGCCCGGCCCGCCATGTTCAAGGCGGCGAGGTCCGGCGTGTCGCTCTGGATCTCGATGATGTCGCCCGTGCCGTCAAGGCCGGAGAACATGCAGTACTTGCCGTCATGGCACCGGTCGTAGCCCGTGGCGGCCTGGGCGGGAATGGTCGGCAGGATGGCCAGCGCGGCGGCTGCGATCGGTAGCGCGAGCATCTGAAGCTTCTTGCCCATTGCCCCTCTTCACGTGAAACTTTCCTTCGATGACGGGTCGAACATACATGATGCGATCTTCCCGGCGGAAGGGTTGTGATCGAGAGAAGGGCCGTGTCACACGGGCATGCGCGACTCCGGCGTCACAGGCCAGGGTGCTTCCGGGGCCGCGAGGTCGGCCAGCCGCCCGGCCAGCAGCGCGGCCAGGATCACTCCTCCGGTGACGAGCATGAACACCCAGAACGGCGTGCCCCAGAGCGTTAGCTGCCCCTGGACCAGTGACAGGAAGAGCACCGCGAGCACGGTGCCCGCCACGCCGCCCCGCTTGCCGTGCACGCTGATCCCGCCCAGCAGGACCGCGGCCAGGGCCGTGAAGGTGGTGGTCCAGCCCGAAATGGGGCTCGCCGCGTGGAGGCGGGTCAGCAGCGCCACTCCGCCCAGGGCGGCGAGCAGGCTCGACCCGCCCAGTCCCACGAGGGCGCCGAGCCACACCGACTTCAGGCGCAGGGCGCTCCAGGCCAGCGCGCCGCCCAAGGACACGATGACGAACAGCACGAACCACAGATAGCCCGGAAAATCACCGCCGAGCTGGAAGTTAACGGTCTGGCCGTCCGCTATGGCGACGAGCATTGCCTCGCAGGCCACGGCCGCGCCGAGAGTCACGGCCCACGCCGGAGCCGAGAGCGCGGCGACGAACAGGCCCAGCACGAGCCCGCCGACCGTGGCGAGCACGATCGCGATGATCGCCGCCGTCCAGCCCAGTCCCTGCGTCGCCAGCGACGCGGTGACCATGCCGGTGAGAGCGGAGATCGACCCGACGGCCACGTTGGGCGTCCCGGCGCGGAACGAGAGAGCCAGCCCCGTCGCCACCAGCCCCAAGGGCCCGGCCTGTGCCAGCACGTTGACCAGATGCACGCTCGGCGCGCTCAGCAGCGCCACCACGATCATCCCGATCGTGGCCAGTCCGAGCAGACCTTCCCAGACGAGAACGACAACTCGCATACGGGCGATCATCCTCGCGTATATGACCGCAATACAAGGGCGTTGGGGCGGGTTCGCGGGGAGGGCCGGTTCAGGGCGGCCCCGCCGGCGAGCGCCGTCACCGGCGACGCCACAGCTCGACGCTCCGGCCGGCGACCGCGAGCGTCGATCCGTCGGGGCTGAAGGCCACCGAGCGTACGGCGCCGCCGTCGCGCGTCAGGCGGCGGACGGAGGTGCCCCGGCGGAGGTCCCACAGCAGCACGCTGTCGTCGGCGCCGCCGCTGGCCAGGGTGCGCCCGTCGGGGCTGAACGCCACGGAGTAGACGGCGCTGCGGTGTCCGGTCAGCGGCCGGCCGGACGCCCGTCCCGTGCGTACATCCCACAGCCGGACGTAGTCGTCCTGGGTTCCGGCCGCGAGCGTCGATCCGTCGGGGCTGAAGGCCACGGAGCGTACGGCGCCGCCGTCGCCCATCAGGCGGCGGACGGAGGTGCCCCGGCGGAGGTCCCACAGCAGCACGCTGTCGTCGGCGCCGCCGCTGGCCAGGGTGCGCCCGTCGGGGCTGAACGCCACGGAGTAGACGGCGCTGCGGTGTCCGGTCAGCGGCCGGCCGATCTCCCGTCCCGTGCGTACATCCCACAGCCGGACGTAGTCGTCCTGGGTTCCGGCCGCGAGCGTCGATCCGTCGGGGCTGAACGCCACCGAGTACACCCAGCTCGTCCGGCCGGCCAGCAGCCGTCCGGTCTCCCGGCCCGTGCTCGTGTCCCACAGCCACACGCGCCCGAGACTGCTGCCGGCCACCCAGTCGCCGCTGGGGCTGAGTGCCACAGAGGTGAGGTTTCCGGTGGGCCCGATGAGCCGGCGTGTTCTCGCTCGTCGCAGGAGGTCCCACAGTTCGATGGTGGCGTCGTCGCCGCCGATCACCAGGGTTCTGCCGTCGGCGGCCAAGTTCATGGCCGAGATCGCGTGGGCGCGGTCGGTGAGTTCGCCCGCGGCCTTCGCCTGACCCCATCCGGCGGGGTCCGGAGTGGAGAAGGGCCGGCAGACCAGGAGAATCGCGGTGAAAGCCGCCGCCAGGGCGCCTCCGGCGGCAGCGGCGCGGAGCCCGGATCGTTTCCGGCCGCCGCCGGCCGCGACCGGCGGGTGGGGGAGCGGGCCCGGCCGGCGACTCGCGGCCGAGGGCGGCGCTCCTGGTTCCGCCGGTGACGGCCGTGGCAGATCCGGAATGCCCAGATCGTCGATGACGCCGAAACCGGTGGCACATCGTCTCTGGAGGATGGCTTCGGCGGCGTCCAGCACGACGCGCGGGGCGGGTTGGCCGCACTCGATGGTGTAACTCAGCTCGAGGACGGCCCACGCGATATCGGATCTGACCTCGGCCACCGCGCCCCGATCGATGAGATAGGCCAGCATGCCGGCCGGACGACCGCTGCACACCTCGTTGATGATCATGGCAGCGCCATCCGCCGTGGGGGCGGTGAGCCGCGTGGTCCGGATGCCGCGCCACAGCTCCAGGGCGTACGCGGACGCGGCGTCGGCCGAATCGTCGAAGGACGGCGCGCGCCCCTCCCACTGGATCGCCATGGACGGCGGCGCATGCCCGCGAGCCGTCTCCGCGACACCCGGAAAGGCCACCTCTACCGAAGGGGCGAATTCAGGGGGCGGTTCCCCTTCTCCCCAGGCCCGGCAGAGCCACACGAGCCGGAGGATGAGATCGTCGACCGTCCCTTTCGAGGGCGCGACACCGGCGGCCAGGCGGAAATCCATCTGCGCGCGCACGGCTTCCGGAGTTTCCTCCTGTATTTCCGCGACGACCGCGCCCCCGAACGATGACTGGTCCAGCAGCTCATCGAAATGTTCCCGTCCGAATTCAGGCGCCGCCTCTTCGGCGGCAGCCGGGCGGGAGGCGGAATCTCGGGAATTCAACGAATCTCACCTCTCCCCTCACCTGCGTCGCTCGGGTCGGGCGGGTTGACCGGATTGGGGCGTTGTCTGAATCTCGCGAGCCGCCGCTCGGCGGCCTTCTCGCTCAGGCCGGTCTCGGCGGCGGCCTCCCGCTGGGTATAACCAATGGCGCGGAGCCCGACGACGCGGCGTAAATCCCGATCCTCCATCGAGCTGATCGCGCGATGTACCAGATCCCCCATTACGGCATTCTCCTCGGGATCGACCGTCCTTGACTGGACCGACACTTTCGCCGATTCGAGATCGTCGATGCAGGCGTAGTGCAGTACCCCGTCAGTAAGCGTCTGTTCGCGCCACCAGAGCCCGTAGACCTTGCAGAAGGCGCATATGCATGAGCCGACGAAGTACGTCTTGAGGCTGGCGCCCTTCTCCGGCTTGTACCGGTCGGCCTGGAGTTGGCGGCGGAAGATCTCCACGCCTTCCAGCACCGTGTCGGTGGCGATCTGCCGGCGATCGTCGAGCGTCCAGTCTCGCGCGGCGGCATGGTGTTTGACCGGGCAGCGGCACCTCGACGCGACTCTCCGGAAGATCTCTCCGGTACGCAGCCAGTGGAGCAGGATCGGCCATCCGTACCCCGCCATCGCGCTGGCCAGGCGGTTGAACTGCGGTCCGGCGAAGTTCTCCGTCTTCAACAGGGCGACCAGCCGGCGGTCGGCTTCGAGCCGGCGCTCGCGCTCCTCTTTCCTGTCCTCTCTCCTCTCCTCCGCGTGCGTGGCGAGATCGCGCTCGACAGCGTCGATCGCCTCGTCCAGTTCGGCCCCGATGTCTTCGCCAATGAGTACGTGCTCCGCTTCGAGAAACTGGTCGGCATGATCCGGCCGCCCGTTCCCGGGCGGGGACACATGCACCTCCGGGCCAGGTCGGGAAGCATCCGACATGCTCGGCTCCTAGGGGGGAAGTGGAGGGCGTGCGCCCCAGACGAAAGGTTGTCGTCTTAGATATAAGGGCCGGCATCCTGTTTTTCCCCCATGTTCGATGCGGTCTTTTCTTCTGTCCGATATGGGCAAATTGATATGAAATGCCGAGGAATGGAGCCAGTGGTGGCCCCAGGCGGAATGGGCATCGCCCTTGGTATAGGTGAGCGCGGCGGATTTCCCCTCGCCCGCCGCCGAAAGTCGGTGTGGAATTTCACCCGAGGGGTAAACGGCCCGGCGCCCCCCTACATCCTCTTCGACAGGCTTCACCGCTGAACTGGATGTGAGGGTTGAACGTGAAAGGGCTTCAGATCTGCCGAACGCTCGTCACCCGGCTCGAAGACCGCGCAGCCGCGGTGACCGCCGCTCTCCTGTCGCTGTCGATCGGCGTCCCGCCGGCGGTGTGGGGGATGGACGCCGTCATCGCCTGGACGCATCGGTTCGGACCGGGCGTGGGTGTGGTGGCGGCCATGGTCACCGCGGCCGTGGCCGGCGCCCGATGGTTGAAGAGACGGGGACCGCGCTCAGCCGGAGAAGTGCAGGATGACGTATTCGTACTCGCCCGGCCCCGCTCGTTTGAAGGTCCCGTCTCCGTCCAGGTCGATGAAGACGGTCAGATACAGATCCTTCTGCTGGTCGGCCAGGAGCGTCGAGGCGCCGTCCTTGAAGACCGTGGAGAACAGGACTGAGTCCTGGGAGGCGGAGCTGTGCCCGACCCGGTCGCCGATCAGGTAGTTGTGGCCGCGGTTGTTCAGGTAAAGCGTTCCCGAGCCGTGCTCGTAGTCGGCGATGCCGGTCCCGGGCCTGAAGCACGGGTGGTCGGCCACCTTGCCGCCGTCGTCCACGGAGAAGACCGAGTCGTCCGTCCACGCGCAGATCTGGGCCGCCGTGTCCTTGGGGAGGGTGGGGAAGCGCAGCTCGAACGGGCGGCGCTTCATGGTGACGGTGGTGACGGGCCGGTCGAGGTCGGTGATGGCCATCGGGCCGGCCACGTTGTCCTGCCAGAATTCCAGCCCCAGGCGCGGTGAGCGGGCCACCTGCGCCGCGGGTGTGGGCGTCGCCGCCGCTGTCGTTGTCGGGGACGTCGCCGAAGGCGATGGGCTGGAGGGGGGCCGCGGTGTTGTCCGGTCCCGGACGATGGCGACGGCCGCGGTCACCGTGAGGGCGATCACGAGGGCCCCCGCGAGCACCGTGCCGGCGATCACGCCGCCACGCGCACGGCCCGGCTGCGTCGGCGCGGGCGTGGCGGGCTGCGGCGTGATCGGCCAAGGGCCCTGCCGGGGCGCCGGTGGTGACGTCCCGTGCGAGGCAGGAGGCGGTGTCCCGTACGAAGGGGGACCCGGCTGCTTGTTCATCAATCCCAGCAGCACCTGCCGGGCGGTCGGCCGCCACGAGGGGTCCTTGTGCAGGCAGGCGGCGACGAAGCCGCGTAAGGTCCCGGTCAGCAGCCCCAGATCGGGCTCGGCGTTCAGGATGCGGTTGATCACGGCGGGCAGCGGTTCGTGCCCGAACGGCGGCCGGCCGTTGGCCGCGTACGCCATGGTGCATCCCCACGCGAACATGTCCAGCGGCGGACCGGCGGGGTGGCCGGACAGTTGCTCGGGCGACATGTACGCCGGGGTGCCCACGACCCCGCTGACCGTGGCGGCGGTGGCGTCGATCGGGCGCGCGATCCCGAAGTCGATGACCCGGGGACCGTCGGCGGCCAGGAGCACGTTGGCGGGCTTGAAGTCGCGGTGCACCACCCCCGCCGCGTGGATGGCGCCCAGCGCCGTGGCGGTCGCGATGGCCAGCCGGTCCAGGTCCGCGCCGCCCAGCAGCCCGTTGTCGCGCACCGCGTCCTGCAGCGACGGGCCTTCGATGTACTCGCTGATGACGTACGGAGGGTCGGCGTCGGGATCGGCCGCCAGGACGCGGGCCGTGCAGAACGGCGCCACCCGCTGCAGGGCCGCCAGCTCCCGGTGGAAGTGCCGCCGGGCTTCGAGGTCGTGGCCGAAGGAGGTGTGCAGGAGCTTGACGGCCGCCTGCTGCCCGCTGGGCGACGTGCCCAGGAACACCGTGCCCTGCCCGCCCTGGCCGAGCCGTCCTCGCAGGGCGTATCCGGCGACTGCCCGGGGGTCGGTCGAACGGAGAGGTCGCATCAGGCCCTCTCGTGCATCTGCATAGAGCCGATTGTGCCGGATCACGGTGTTGTGTGCCCATGCCTCCTCCGCGCCACGAGATCGGGGGCGTGTCGCGCCACATCCACCCGGGAAGTCACTCCCGCGTAATCCGCATATGTCATGATCCACGGGATTTGTGGACCTTGTGACAGGAGAAGGATGATCGCACTGGCACGTCGTACGCTGCACGCCGTTCTCGCGGGCGGCCTGGCCGCCGCGGTGGTCTGGACGGCGGGCGCACCGGCGCAGGCGGCAGTGGCCGTCACTGTCTCGGTGGACTTCACCCAGCCGATCCGGACGATCGCCCCCACCGACTTCGGCATCGGGATCACCGGGTACGGCGAAGGCTCGTACATCACCAACGACACCAAGCACCGCGACCGGCTGCGCGCTCTCGGCGTGGGCCGGATGCGGATCGAACTGCACTACCAGGAGCCCGGCAACCATGACAGCCCGATCGTCTGCGGCGGCTACAAATGCGCCACGGAGGTCTCGGGGGACGCCTGGATCACCGCCGTCCGCGACCTCGGCGCCGAACCGGTCGTCATCCTCCAGGTGGACGGGCGGCAGAGCGCGGAGGTGAACCGCGGCGACGCGGTGGCCCTCTACAAGCACTTCGCGGCGACCGGCAAGCCGGTCCAGCGGTTCATCCTCGGCAACGAGCTCAACTGCGCGTGCACGCCCGACAAGCCGGAGATGACGGCGGCGGAGTACAGCAGCCGCTTCAACCTGATCACCGACGCCCTGCGGGCCGAGAACCCCGCGGTCAAGGTGGGCGGCCCGGCCACGGCCTGGGACGACCGCACCTACATCAAGACGTTCCTCGAAAACTCCGGCAGCCGCGTCGACTTCGTCGACTACCACGACTACGGCTCCGGCGACGATCAGATCACCGACGAGCAACTCCTCGGCAGCGTGATCCGCACGTACGAGACCGACATCAAGGAGGTGAGCGCGCTCGCGGAGTCCATACTGGGCCGGAAGATCGACATTCAGATCGGCGAGTTCAACTCCGACCACAAGGACGACGACGGCCACCGTACGCTCACCCACTTCAACACGGTGTGGGGCGCGGCGGCGCTCGGGCAGATCCTGCACGCGGGCGCCAGCGCCTACCAGTACGGCGACAAGAACGGGCAGCTCGGCCTGACCAGCGAGAAGGGTGAGGGCAACATTCCGCGCAACGAGCCCCTGCCCATCTACCACGGCGTCGGCATGTACACCGGTGAGGGACTGTTCCGGCCCTTCGGCAAGACCATCGTCAAGGCGAGCGCGAACAACGACAAGCTGCACGTCTTCGCCTCGGACCAGAGCAAGAACGTGGTCCTGGTCAACGTCGGCGCCGATCCGATCGACGCCGGCCTCGCGCTGACCGGGCTGACGGCGGGGACCGCGGCGATCTGGCAGAGCACGTCGGACGCCTGGACGCCGCACCGGACCGGAACCGCCACCATCACCGGCGGCAAGGCCGCGGTGACGCTCCCGGCCGGCTCGGCGACGACGCTGGTGATCGACCAGCAGGGACTGTCGGCGACGTACTTCGACAACGCCGACCTCACCGGCGCCACGGTCACCAGGATCGACCCCACCGTGAACTTCGACTGGGGCTCGGCCGCCCCGGCCCCCGCCATCGGCGCCGACACCTTCAGCGTGCGCTGGACGGGGAAGGTCGTGGCCGACAAGGCGGAGACCTACACCTTCGTCACCACCAGCGACGACGGCGTACGGCTGTGGGTGGACGGCAAGCCGCTCATCGACAACTGGACCGACCACTCCAAACGCGACGACACCGGCCAGATCGCCCTGACGGCGGGGGCGCACGACATCAAGATGGAGTTCTACGACAGCGGCTACGACGCCATCGCCGAGCTGCGCTGGGAGAGCCCCACCCTGCCCCGCCAGATCATCCCGGCGGAGAAGCTGCTCGCCGGATAGCCGGGCTAGACACTCCGATCCGGGGGTAGGCCCTCCTTACCCCGGAGAAGAGGTGCCCGGATGATCACCAGCTTGACCCGTCTCTGCGGTCTCGGTGTCGAGGCCGCGGAGACGTTCGCCCGCAACGGTCTGCTGCGCCCCGTGCCGCCCGCGAACCTGGCGCGCATGGTCGAGGCGTTCCGGCACTTCCACGTCACCCCGGCCACGGGCGTGGCCATGGCAGCCGCGCGCTGGCCGGATCGTCCAGCCATCCACGACGAGGACGGTTCACTGACGTGCGCCGAACTGGACGCGCGGGTGGCGGCGCTGGCCTCGGCCCTGTACGGCCGGTTCGGCGTACAGCCGGGCCAGACCGTGGCGATCATGTGGCCCAACCACCGCGGCTTCGTCGAGGCGCTGGCGGCCGTCTCGCGCCTGGGCGCGGACCTGCTGCTGCTCAACACCGGCCTGGCCGGCCCGCGCCTGCGTGAGGTGCTGGAACGCGAGGACGTACGCACTCTGATCGCCGCGCCGGAGCTGCCGTCGGTGGACTTCGCCGGGACCCGCGTCACCGACCTGGACGAGCTGATCGCGGCCGCCGACGGGCCCGAACCACCGGCGCCGCGCCGGCCGGGACGGCTGGTGCTGCTCACCTCCGGGACGACGGGCGTGCCCAAGGGCGCGCCGCGCCGGCTGTCGCTGACCGCGCTGGCCGAGCCGTTCACCTCGATGCTGGCCACCGTGCCGCTGCGCAGCGGCGAGCCGATCCTCATCGCGCCGCCGCTGTTCCACGGCCTCGGCCTGCTCTGGTACGGCGTGGCGCTGGTGCTCGGCTGCCCGGTCGTGCTGAGGCGGCGCTTCGATCCCGAGACGGTCCAGCGCGTTCTCAGACGCCATCGGGCCACGGCGATGGTGGCCGTGCCCGTCATGCTGAAACGGCTGCTCGCGCTGGGCGGCGTCCCGTCGGCGCCGGATCTGCGCGTGGTGGTCTCCGGCGGGTCGGCGCTGCCGCCGGACCTGGCCACCGCGTTCATGGACGCCTACGGTGACGTGCTCTACAACCTCTACGGCTCCACCGAGGTCGGCTGGGTCACGCTCGCCACTCCCGCCGACCTGCGTGCCGCCCCGGACACCATCGGGCGCCCGGTACGCGGGACCACGGTCCTGATCGCCGGCCCGGACGGCCGCGAGCTGCCCCCGTACGAGGTGGGCCGCGTGCTCGTGGGCGGCGGCCTCACCTTCAGCGGCTACTCGGGCGGCGGCGGTGCGGCCGGTGTCGGCAGGGAGGCCGGGGCCGGCGGTGTCGGCGGGCAGGCCGCCACGGAGGCCGGCGGCCTGCTGAGCACCGGCGATCTCGGGCATCGGGAGGGGCGGGGGCTGCTGTTCATCGACGGCCGTGAGGACGACATGATCGTCTCGGGTGGCGAGAACGTGTTCCCGCAGGAGGTGGAGAACCTCCTGGGCCGGCAGCCGGGCGTCGCCGACGTGGCCGTCCTGGGCGTACCGGATGAGGAGTACGGCCAGCGCCTGGCCGCCTACGTGGTCCGGGCGCCGGGCGCGAAGCTGTCGGCCGACGAGCTCAAGCAGGCGGTCAAGTACGAGCTGGCCGGTTTCAAGGTGCCGCGCGACATCGAGTTCGTGACGACCCTGCCCCGCAACCAGACGGGGAAGGTGGACCGGCGCAAACTCACCGGTGGCACGATGAGCTCATGACGATCCCATCGCTAGGTATCGACGAACTGCTCACCACCACCCGCAGCGTGCGAAAGCGTCTCGACCTCGACCGCTCCGTCCCCATCGAGCTGGTGCGGGAGTGCCTGGAGATCGCGCTGCAGGCGCCCAGCGGTGGCAACCGCCAGGGCTGGCACTGGATCGTGGTCACCGATCCCGAGCTGCGCGGGCGCATCGGGGAATACTACGTGCGCTCGGCGCAGGCGTACTTCTCCTCCGGGAGCGTGACCGCGAGCATGTCCCAGGACGACCCGGCCCGCGCCGAGGTGCAGCAGCGCGTCGCGGCGAGCGCCGTCCACCTCGCCGAGCACATGGGCGAGGTGCCGGTGCTGGTGATCCCGTGCATCCAGGTGTCCCGGCTCCCTGAGGGGAACCAGGCCGGGCTGTGGGGGTCGCTGCTGCCGGCGGTCTGGAGCTACATGCTCGCCGCGCGGGCGCGCGGGCTGGGCACGGCGTGGACCACCCTGCACCTGGCCTACGAGCGGGAGGTGGCCGAGCTGCTCGGCCTGCCCGACGACATCCGGCAGGGCGCGCTCATCCCCACCGCCTACTACACCGGGGACACCTTCAAGCCCGCCTCGCGCCTGCCGCTCGACGACGTCCTCCACCTGGATCGCTGGAGCGGGCCGGGCGCCCAGGCCGGCTGACGCGAACCGATCTGACGGGTGCCGCCCTCAGCAAGGGCGTGTACAACAGTGCCTATGTCAGAGGGGCCTTTGCCAGAGGGGAATGTGGAGAACCGGGAGGACCTGTCCGCCGTCGTCGCGGCGGTCCTCACCGGCTCGCGCCTGCTCGTCGCCATCGCCGTCCGCTCGCTCGGCGCGGTCGGGGACAAGGTCACGCTGCCGCAGTTCCGCATGCTCGTGGTGCTGGCCGGGCACGGGGCGACCAAGCTCGTCGCCATGGCCGAGCTGCTCAACGTCAACCCCTCCACGGCCATGCGGATGGCCGACCGGCTCGCCGCCGCCCGGCTGATCGTGCGCGAGGCCAACCCGCGCGACCGCAGGGAGAGCCTGATGCGCCTGACCGCCGAGGGACGGCACATCGTGGACCAGGTCACCGCCCGGCGCGGCACGGAGATCGCCGCGATCGTCTCGCGCATGCCGGCCGAGCAGCGCCGGGCGCTGGTCACGGCGATGACCGCCTTCACCGAGGCGGGCGGTGAGCCGCCGGAGAGCGCCCTGCATCCGCTCGGCTGGCCGGACGTCTGAGAGAAAATCTTTGCTCAGGGCAAAAATTGCATCCTGCTATGAACGGCACCGCCCACGCCTGCGTACCTCCTTCTGAACAGTCCAGACCCAAAGGGGGTGACGGCGTGCGACTGCGACACCGCCGTCCCGTTCTCGTCATCAGTGGCGTCGCCATGATCCTGGCCCTCGGCGCGTGCGCCGGTCTGCCCGGCGCCCAGATTCCCAGCGCGACGGTCGTGCCGACCGGTGGGAGCGCGCCGCCCGCCGCGGCCGCGACGGTGAAGGACGACAGTACGTGGGCGACCAAGTGGGGCCCGCTGTCGGCGGCCGACCGGGAGCTGATCACCAAGGTCCGGCTCGCCACCCTGTGGGAGATGACCATGGCGCAGCAGGCCCAGACGCGGGCCAGCACCGCGCGGGTCCGGCAGGTCAGCAAGGAGATCGCCGCCCAGCACACTGTTCTCGACGAGCAGGTCCTCGCTCTCGCGGCCAAGCTCAAGGTGCCGCTGCCGATCAAGCCGACCGACCTGCAGAAGGAATGGATGGATGACATCTCCAGCCGGTCCGGCAAGGAGTACGACTCGACGTTCGTGAAGTGGCTGCGCCTCGCGCACGGCCAGATCTTCGGCCTGATCGGCGCCGTGCGCGGCAGCACGCAGAACACCCTGGTCCGGCCCTTCTCCGAGAAGGCCAACGCGGCGGTGCTGAACCATCAGCGGCTGCTGGAGAGCACCGGCCTGACCAACCCCGACGCCTTCCCGTCCCCGCCGGCCGCCTGAGCTCCCGGTCAGGGCAGGCGCCCGACCTGGGTGGGCGCCTGCCCCGGCCGGGTCACACGGGTAGCCGACCCGGGCGAGCGCCTGCCCCGACCGGGTTACGGCAGGCGGCCGACCTGGGCGAGCGCCTGCTTCAGCAGCACCCCCTGGCCGCCCGTCATCTCCTGCTGGACCAGCGGCGACGCGGCCTCCTCCGGTGTGAACCAGACGAAGTCCAGCGCGTCCTGGCGGGGCCGGCAGTCACCGGCGACCGGGACGATGTAGGCGAGCGACACCGCGTGCTGGCGCGGGTCGTGGTAGGGCGTGACACCCGGCGTCGGGAAGTACTCGGCGATCGTGAACGGCTGCGGCGACGCCGGGACCTGGGGCAGCGCCGTGTGGCCGAGGTCCTTCTCCAGATGCCGCAGGAGCGCGTCGCGGACCCGCTCGTGGTGCAGCACGCGTCCAGAGACCAGCGCCCGGCTGACCGTCCCGTCCGAGGCGATGCGCAGCAGCAGGCCGACGCGGGTCACCACGCCGGTTTCGTCGACTCGCACGGGCACGGCGTCGATATAGAGGATCGGCATCCGCCCCCGCACCGACTCCAGTTCCTCCGGAGCGAGCCAGCCGGGCACAGTTTCGGTCTTTTCGGTCATCTGCCGATCGTACGTCCCAGCGTCCCATGATCCACGCGGACCCGCCAAGCTTCGGTAAAGCCTATGGCCGGAGGCGTCAGGCGCGCGGCCGTTCGGTAATGAATCAGTTCATGAGCGATGCGTGGCGCCGGACCCCGATCAGCGCCGACGGCGCGCTCGGCGCCGCCGCCGAGCACCCCGGGCGGCGCGACCCGCGCTATCTCGCCCGCCGCCGCGCGTTCGCCGACCTGGCCCGCGGCCACCGGGTGGGGGACCCGTCGCCGCCGGTGGACTACACCGAGAGCGAGCACGCCACCTGGCGCCGGGTCCACCGCGCGCTCGACGGCGCGCACCGGGCCCACGCGTGCCGGGCCGCGCTGGAGGCGCGGGAAGAGGTGTGCGTCCCGGCCGACCGCATCCCGCCGCACGCGGTGGTCGGCGCCCGGCTGCGGCAGCTGACGGGGTTCGAGCTCACGCTGGCCGGGGGAGTGGTCGAGAACAAGCGCTTTCTCGGGTCGATGGCCCTGGGCTACTTCCACGCCGTGCAGTTCGTCCGCCACCCGGCCGTGCCGCTGTACTCGCCGGAGCCGGACATCATCCACGACGTGTTCGGCCACGGCATCCACCTGGCCGCGCGCGAGTTCGCCGCGATCTACCGGCTGATCGGTAACGCCGCGACGCGGGTGGAGACGGAGAAGGCCCTCCAGATCATCAGTGATCTGTACTGGTTCACCCTGGAATACGGGGTTCTGGAGGAGGACGGGCGTCCGAAGGCGTACGGGGCGGCGCTCCTGTCGTCGTACGGCGAGATCGAGCGGATCGGCCGGAGCCGGATCCGCGACCTGAACCCGCTCGACGTGCTGGCCACCCCCTACGAGATCTCCGGATACCAGCCCGTCCTGTTCGGCGCCCGCTCCCTGACGCACGTCGCCGACACCCTCGCGGCCTTTCTCGACACCTTCGACGACGACGCGGCGGCGCGACTGCGGCCGCGGGACTGAGACCCGCCTAATGGCCGTGGCGCGCTGAGGCGTGGACCAGGGGCAGGAACACCTCGTCCACGATCTCGACGAGCGTGCCGTCGGAGACGGGGTGGCGGGCGAACATGATCTCGTGGCGCAGCAGGTTGGTCGCCACCGAGACGACGCGGGGGCTCAGCCGGGCGGAGGCGATCTCACCGCGCTGGGCGGCGCGTTCGAGCACGCCGGTCATCACCTCGCTCATGATGGCGAACGGGCCCGGGTCGAGGTCGGGGGCGTCGGCCAGGAGGCCGTGGATGACGTCCTGGCCGATGTCGCGCTGCCGCTCGACCATCCGGCGCAGCACGGCGAGGACGTCGCCGCGCAGTTCGCCGGTGTCGGGCGGCTGGTCGGCGATGGACCCGGTGCTGTGGCGCATGGCGGCGACGACGAGCTCGGCCCGGTTGCGCCAGCGGCGGTAGAGGACCTGCTTGCCGGTGCGGGCCCGGGCGGCCACGCCTTCCATGGTCAGCCGGGCGTAGCCGACCTCGGCCAGCTCCGCCCAGGCGGCCTCGAGGATCGTCTCCTCCAGCGCCGCGCCGCGACGGCGCTGGTTGGTCTGCTGCGGCACCAGAACCTCCGTTAGAGACGTTGCGTCTCCTGTCATGCTGAGCTTATCGTACAGATTGGAGACGATGCGTCTCTAATCGACCGGGAGACGGAACATGACCACGACCACCTCCGAACGGCTGGACCCCGCGGTGCTGAAGCTCGCCGGGATCCTCGTTCTCGGCGCGCTGGCGCCCTTGCTGGACAGCACCATCGTGAACGTCGCCCTCCACACCCTGGGCCGCGACCTGGACGCGCGGGTGTCGGCCGTCCAATGGGTGAGCACCGGCTACCTGCTCGCGCTGGCGATGGCGATCCCGATCACCGGCTGGGCCGTGGACCGCTTCGGCGCCAAGCGGATGTGGCTGGCCTCGCAGCTGTTGTTCCTGGCGGGTTCCGTGCTGTGCGGCGTGGCCTGGAACCTCGGCTCGCTCATCGCCTTCCGCGTGCTGCAGGGCGTCGGCGGCGGGCTGATGCTGCCGATCCTGCAGACCGTGCTCATGCGGGCGGCGGACGGCAGGCAGCTCGGCCGGCTGATGGCCGTCGTCAGCCTGCCCGCCCTCGTCGGCCCGATCCTCGGCCCGGTCGCCGGCAGCCTGATCGCGGGTCACCTGAGCTGGCGCTGGATCTTCTACGTCAACGTCCCCATCAGCCTGCTCGCGGTGCTGCTGGCCTGGCGCGGCCTGCCCGCCGACTCTTCGCGCGACGGCCACCGCCTCGACGTGACCGGCCTGCTCCTGCTCTCGCCCGCGCTGGCCGCCCTCATGTACGGACTGACGCGGGTGGGCGCCGAAGGCGGGTTCGGTCACGCGACGGTGCTCGGCCCGCTGGCGGCCGGGGCACTGCTGCTGACCGGCTTCGCCTACCGCGCGACGCGTACCGCGGATCCGCTCATCGACGTGCGGCTGTTCCGCACGCGGGCGTTCGCCGTGTCCTCGGCGCTGCTGTTCCTGTCGGGGCTGGCGATGTTCGGGTCGATGCTGCTGCTCCCGCTGTACTACCAGCAGGACCGTGGCGCGAGCGTGGTGGCCGCGGGGCTGTTATTGGCGCCGCAGGGGCTGGGCAGCCTCCTCGCCAGGGGGCTGGGCGGCGTCACCGACCGCATCGGCCCCCGGCCGGTCGTCCTCGCGGGCATCGCCATGACCGCGCTGGGCACCCTCCCCTTCGCCCTCGCCGACCGGCACACCGGCGGCCTGATCCTGGGCGCCGCGCTGGTCGTCCGGGGTGCCGGGTTGAGCGCGGCCAACATGGCCATCATGGTCGGCGCCTTTCGCGGCCTGGACCGGGCGCAGATCCCGCACGCCAGCAGCACCACCCGGATCATGCAGCAGCTCGGCGGCTCCTGCGGCACGGCCGTGCTCGCCGTCATCCTGCAAGGCCAGCTGGCCGAGCATCCGGGGGCCGCGTTCGGCCACACGTTCGCCTGGGCGTTGGCGTTCACCGCCCTCGCCGTCGTACCGGCTCTCTGGTATCAGCGCACGTGACCGGCGTCATGGCAGTTGTTTGTCGTACAGCCACGACGACAGCAGCGGCCCGACAGGCAGGGCGGTGTGCCGCCGCATGTGGGCGATGAAAGCCTCGGTGGAGACGTTCCCGTGCCGGTGAGCGGTGGTCCAGTCCCGCAGGTGCCAGAAGAACGCCTGGTCGCCCAGCATCCGCCGCAGCGCGTGCAGGGTGAGGGCGCCGCGCTTGTAGACGCGGTCGTCGAACAGCAGCGCCGAGCCCGGGTCGGCCAGCACGAAGTCCTGGGGGAGCACCTCCAGGCGGCGCCGCCACCGGGCGGCCAGCTCGTCGGCCGTCTGCCCGCCGGACGCCTCCGACCACAGCCACTCGGCGTAGGTGGCGAAGCCCTCCTGCAGCCAGATGTCGTTCCAGCAGGCCACGGTCAGGCTGTTGCCGAACCACTGGTGCGCCAGTTCGTGCGCGACCAGCCGCTCGTGCCCGCGCCGGCCGTCGACGTGGTTGCGCCCGAAGATCG
Source organism: Nonomuraea sp. NPDC049158 (assembly GCF_040648335.1). NCBI lineage: Bacteria > Bacillati > Actinomycetota > Actinomycetes > Streptosporangiales > Streptosporangiaceae > Nonomuraea > Nonomuraea sp. NPDC049158. The sequence continues at coordinate 17,689 of NZ_JBEZDM010000034.1, read as the reverse complement.
CCATGCCCTGGGCCTCGACCGGGATGTCGAGGTCGTCGTCGGCCACCACGACGGTGCAGGTGGCGAACGGGTACGGGCCGAACCGGTCGGTGAACAGCGCCATCATCTGGTCCTGCCGGCCGAAGTCGTGGCGGGCGCGCGTCCCGAGCCGGGGCGGGTGGGCCAGGCGCGTGCGGCCCACGTCCGTGAACTGGTAGCGCCCGACCTGCACGCTGGCCAGGTAGCTCGCCATGGGCTCGGCCTGCTCGTACACCCAGGTCGTGGTGCCCGCCGACCGGGACTTGCCGGCGAGCACGCCGTTGGCGACCACCTGGTACGGCGATGCGGTGGTGACCGTGATCCGGTAGGACGCCTTGTCGTCGGGCCGGTCGTTGCACGGGAACCAGGAGGGAGCGCCGATGGGCTGACTGGCCACCAGCGCGCCGTCGCTCAGCTCCTCCCAGCCCAGGCCGCCCCACGGGCTCCGTACCGGCCGGGGACTGCCCGTGTAGCGGACCTCCACCATGGCGGTGTCGCCGGCGAGTAGCGTCGCGGCCAGGCCGACGCGCAGCTTGCCGTCGCGGTGCGTGTAGCGGGCGCTGACGCCGCCGACGGTGACACCGACCACCCGGAACTGGCCGAAGTCCAGCTCCAGGCCGTCGAGCGGCTCGTGCGCGATCACCGACAGCCGGGCCGTGCCGTCCAGCCAGTTGGTCGACACGCGGTACTTCAGCGTCAGTTCGTAGTGCGTGACCCCGTACCTGAGATCGCCGTGCGAGGGAAAGTACGACGTCATCGCCAGGCCGCGATGGGATTGCCGAACCAACGGGAGCCGTCGGGAACGCCCTCGCCGCGCATGACCAGCGAGGCCGGGCCGATCGTGGCGTCGGCGCCCACCCGCGCGGCGGGCAGGATCACGCCGTGCGGGCCGAGCGTCGCGCCCCCGTCCAGCGTGACGGTGTCCATGCTCATGACCCGGTCGTGGAACAGGTGCGTCTGCAGCACGCAGCCCCGGTTGACGCTGGCGCCGTCGCCGACGCTCACCAGGTCCGCCTCGGGCAGCCAGTAGGTGTGAAGGGTGACCCCATGCCCGATGCTTGCCCCGAGTGAGCGCAGCCACACGTTCAGGGGTGCGGTTCCCAGCCACGGTTCGGCGAACCAGGGCGCCGCCAGCACCTCCACGAAGTTGTCCGCCAGCTCGTTGCGCCAGACGAACGAGCTCCACAGCGGCCGGTTGCCCGCCGCGATCCTGCCCACCAGCGCCCACTTGGCGGCGCTCGCCACGGCCGCCGCGACCACTCCGGCCACGAGGAACAGCACCCCGCCGAGCAGCGCGGCCACCGCGAAGCCGTACGACGCCGCGAGCCACTCCACCGCCCCTGCGGTCAGTACGGCCAGCGCCACCGTGCCCATCGCGGGCACCACGCGGCAGATCTCGACCAGCGCGCGGGCCACCTTCAGCCGCGCGGGCGGGTCATAGGTGCGGCTCCGATCGCTTTCCTCGGTGGTACGGCGCAGCTCGACGGGCGGCATGCCCAGGTACGACGAGCCGGACTTGGCCTTCTTCGGCGTCGCCGACAGCACACCCACCAGGCCGTCCTTGGGCACCTTGCGGCCCGGCGCGGTCATCCCCGAGTTGCCGAGGAAGGCCCGCTTGCCGATGCGCGCCGTAGCGATGTGCATCCAGCCGCCGTCGAGCTCGTACGGGGCCACCATCGTGTCGTCGGCCAGGAAGGCGCCGTCGCCGACGGAGGTCATGGTGGGCAGCGCGAGCACGGTCGACAGCTCCACGCCCCGGCCCACCTTCATACCGAGCGCGCGCAGCCAGGCCGGCGTCAGCACGCTCGCGTACAGCGGGAACAGCCAGACCCGGGCCGCGGACATCAGCCGTCCGGTCGCCCACGCCTGCCAGGCCTGGCGGCTGTGCACCGGATGGTGGCCGGGCCGCAGGCGGATGCCGAGCAGTCGCACGCTCACCAGCGTGACCAGCGCGAACACCGACATGCCGACGAGCGTCGCGACGGGCACGCCGATCAGCGCGCCGGTGAGCGCCGCACCGAGGGTGCGCGCGTCCCCGGCGTAGCGGGCCAGGACCGCCAGACCGGACACGACGGCGACGGCGGGGAACAGGCTGAGCACGACGGCCGACAGGCCGTACACCAGCACCCAGCGCCGGGAGCGGACGGCCCGGTCAGACGGCCGGGACCGGCGCGACTTGCCCTGCCGGGAGGCCGGGGCGCCGGCCCAGCGCTGTCCGGCCGGTACGCTGCCCGCGACCGCCGAGCCCGGGGCGATCTGCGCGTTCTTTCCGATCTTGGTGCCGGGCAGCAGCGTCGAGCGGGAACCGATCGTGGCGCCCGCGCCGATCCGGATCTCGCCGACGCGCAGCACGTCGCCGTCGTACCAGTAGCCGCTGAGATCGACCTCCGGCTCGACCGAGGCGCCGCCGCCCAGCCGGAGCAGGCCGGTCACCGGCGGAGCGGAGTGCAGGTCGGCGTCGGGGCCGACCTTGGCGCCGAGCATCCGGGCGTACAGGCCCATCCATGGGGCGCTGGCCAGGTCGGGGACGCCGAGCCTGGCGGCCAGCTGTTCGGCGAACCACAGCCGCAGGTGCACGCCGCCGCCGCGCGGATGGCGGCCGGGCCGTACGCGGCGCAGCAGCAGCCGGGCCGCGCCCGCGGCCAGGCCCATCCGTCCCGGCGGGGTGATGAAGACCAGCCAGCCCAGCGCCACCCACCACCACGACAGGGCAGGAGCCCACGGCGGCGCGAGCAGGTTGCCGAGCGTCGCCAGCAGCACGATCCAGCGCATGGCGCCCGCCGTGAGCAGCGGCACCATCAGCGCGGCCTGCGCCAGCGAGGCCCGTACGGGCATCGGCGCCACCGCCCGGCGCGCCGACTTGGCCGGGCCGCGCGTGGCCAGCAGCTCCGCCAGCCCGGCCAGGGTCGGGTGCGCGTAGACGTCGCCCACGGCCACGTCGGGGTAGTCGATCCGCAGGACCGACACGAGCCGGGCCGCGGCCAGGCTGGTGCCGCCGTCGGTGAAGAAGTCGGCCTCCGGCCCGTCCGGCGCGACGCCGAGGATGTCGCTCCAGCGCTCGGCCAGCCAGGACTCGACCGGGCTCAGCACGCCGGGGGTGGCGGCCGAGGTGCCCGTCTCGGTCAGCGGCCAGGGCAGCGCGTCGCGGTCGATCTTGCCCGAGGTACGCGTCGGGAGCGCCTCGACCATCGCCAGCCGGGGAACCAGAGCGGCGGGCAGTGATTCGGCCAGCAGCTCGCGGGCCTCCGCGAGGTCGAACCCGTCGCCCGCCACGAGGTAGCCGACGAGCAGCTGGTGGCCGCCACCGGCGGTCCGCACCGCGGCGGCCGCGCCCGTGACGCCCGGCAGCGCCTGCAGCGCGGCGTCCACTTCGCCGAGTTCGATCCGGCGGCCGCCCAGCTTCACCTGGTCGTCGGCCCGGCCGAGGAAGTAGAGCCCTTCCGGCTCGGCGCGTACGAGGTCGCCGCTGCGGTAGGCGCGTTCCCAGCCGAGTGACGGCAGCGGCGTGTACTTCTCGGCGTCCTTCACCGCGTCCAGGTAGCGGGCCAGGCCCACGCCGCCGATGATCAGCTCTCCGGTCTCGCCCATGGCCACCGGGTCGCCCGACTCGCCGACCACGGCCAGATCCCAGCCGTCGAGGGGCAGCCCGATGCGTACGGGCTCCGCGCCGGTGAGGCGCGCCGCGCACGCGACGACCGTCGCCTCGGTGGGTCCGTAGGTGTTCCAGACCTCGCGTTCCGGTACGGCCAGCCGCTCCACCAGCTCGGGCGGGCACGCCTCGCCACCGAAGATCAGCAGCCGGATGCCGTCGAGCGACTCGACCGGCCAGAGCGCGGCCAGGGTCGGCACCGTCGAGACGGCCGTGATGCCCTGCGCGGCCAGCCAGGGTCCCAGGTCCATGCCGGTACGCACCAGCGACCGGGGGGCGGGCACCAGGCAGGCGCCGTGCCGCCAGGCCAGCCACATCTCCTCGCAGGAGGCGTCGAAGGCGACCGACAGGCCGGCGAGCACCCGGTCGCCGGGGCCCAGCGGGCGGTCCTGGAGGAACAGGCCGGCCTCGGCGTCGACGAACGCGGCGGCGGAGCGGTGCGTCACGGCGACGCCCTTGGGCTTGCCGGTGGAGCCGGAGGTGAAGATGATCCAGGCGTCGTCGTCCGGCTCGGGCGATCGTGGAGCGTGGCCGTCGTGGGCGGCCGGCGACTCGGGCGTCATGGGCCGTATGACCAGTCTGCCGGTCAGCTCGTCCGCCGGGTCGTCGCTCGCCCTGTTGGCCGGCTCGTCCGCCGGGTCGTCGTTCGCTCTGCCGGTCACGATCGCGGAGACGGCGGCCTCGGTGAAGACCAGCTCGGCGCGCTCCTCGGGGTCGTCGGCGTCGACGGGCACGTACGCGGCGCCGGCCGCGAGCACGGCGAGGATCGTGACGTACAACTCGACGGTGCCGGACGGCACGCGCACGCCCACCCGGTCGCCGCGGCGGACCCCGGCGGCCGTGAGCGCGTCCGCCACCCGCGCCACCTCGGCGCGGAGCCGCCGGTAGCCGAATCGGGTGGTGCCGTCGTCGAGCGCGGGTTCGTCCGGGTGGACGCGCGCGGTCTCGTCGAGGATGTCGAGCAGGGTACGGGGTGCCGCCGCCAGCGGGCCAGCCGGATAAACGGCCCGTGAAGCGATTCTTAACGGCTCGAAACGGTTGGTATCATCGATGTGTAGGAGATCGGCTGCGTATGGGCGCAAATACTGCTCCTCAAGTCAGGCGGAGCCGACCCTGCCGCATCCTGCCGCCCCCGAAGGGCTCTGAAGGGCACACGCTGCGTCCGCCGCCTTTGTGGCTTTTGCGCCACCGCGAGTCCAACAGTCGCACATCGGCCGTATATTCCGAGCCTGCGGGGGCGCGCGAGTAGGAGTCTACTTTGTAAAGGCGGCGGGCGCGGCTGGTCCCGCGCTCACGCACGCTTGGCGATGGCGGTGATCCACGGCTGGACCAGCCGTGCCGCCAGCGGGCCGAACGCGGCCAGGATCAGCACATATGCCGCGGCCAGCGGCCCGAGATCGGGGTGGGCGCCGGCGCCCACCGCCAGCCCGGCGATCACGATGTTGAACTCACCGCGGGGGATCAGCGAGATTCCCGCTCTGGCCCGTCCGGCCTTGCCGATACCGGCCCGGCGGGCGGCGTAGAAGCCGGTCAGCAACTTGGTGACCATGCTGATCACGGCCAGCAGCACGGCCAGCCCGGCCACCGGGCCGATCTTCGTCGGGTCGGTCTGCAGGCCGAAGAAGACGAAGAAGACGGCCGCGAACAGGTCACGCAGCGGGGCCAGCAGCGCCTGAGCGTCCTCGGCCAGCTCTCCGGACAGCGCGATGCCGACCAGGAACGCGCCGACCGCGGCCGACACCTGGAGCTGCTGGGCCACGCCGGCCACCAGCAACGCCAGCCCGACCACCTTCAGCAGCAGCACCTCGGAGTTGGGGCTGCGCACGAACGCCTCGATGAAGCGGCCGTAGCGCAGCGCGACCAGGAGCACCACGCTGACCGTGCCCAGCGCGATGGCCACCGTGATCGCGCCGCCCACCAGGCTCAACCCGGCCAGCAGGGCGGTCAGGACGGGCAGGTAGACGGCCATCGTCAGGTCCTCGAAGACCAGGAGCGACAGCACCACCGGTGTCTCCCGGTTGCCGATCCAGCCCAGGTCCGACAGCACCTTCGCGGTGATGCCGGAGGAGGTGGCATAGGTGACGCCGGCCATCGCCACCGCCGCCACCGGGCCCCAGCCCAGAAGTAAGGCGCAGATCGCGCCCGGTGCCGCGTTCAGCACCAGATCCACGAGCCCGGCCCGGGCGTTGCCCTTCAGGCTGGTCACCAGCTCGTCGGCGTTGTACTCCAGGCCGAGGGTGAGCAGCAGCAGGATGACGCCGAGCTCGGCGCCGACAGAGATGAACTCCTCGCTGGTGGCCAGCGGCAGAATGCCGCCGGTGCCGAAGGCGAGTCCGGCGATCAGATAGAGGGGGATCGGGGAGATGCCGACGCGCAGGGCCAGCGCTCCCAAGATGCCGAGCCCCAGCAGAACCGCGCCGAACTCCAGGAACAGAATCGCCGTGTGATGCACTCGCGGCCCTACCCGTTGATAAAGATGTCGGCCACCGCGGCGGTGCTGTCAGCGCTGCCCACCACGACCACGATGTCGCCCGCCGCCAGGACGAAGTCCGGGCCCGGGCTGACCAGGACCTGGCCGGCGCGTACCGCCGCCACGATGGAGGCGCCCGTACGGGTGCGCACCCGCGCGTCCCCCATGGGCCGGCCCGCGTACGGAGAGTCCTCGCCGATCGGCAGCTTCTCGCTGACCAGTCCCTCGACCTCGCGATGCAGGTCGTTGAGCCGCTGGATCACGCGTGGCGCGCCCAGCAGCTCGGCCAGCGCGTCGGCTTCCTCGTCGTTCAGCTTGACGGTCTCACACGCGCGATCGGGGTCGGCGGGATCGTAGATCACCAGGTCCCGGCGGCCGGTGCGGTGCGAGACGATGCCGATCCGCCGCCCGGACCGCGTCATAAACTCGTGCCGCAGCCCGATCCCTGGCAACGCCGTCTGTTCGATCTCCACCGCTACCCCATCCGGTCAAGATTTCGATTACTTGGTCAAACCGTATCAATCCTGCGGGTTGACAGCGGAGGTCGTCTGGGGGGAGAAGCAGGCGGGACGTCACCAACGCCGTGTTATCGTCCCACACCTGACAGTCGCCGATTGACCGTCGGGTTCAAGCATCGGGGGAGCCATGGAACGCAGGTTCGCCGCGCGTGAGCAGCTGACGGGTGTGGTGCGGGCGGCCCTGGGGGCCGAGCGCCGGCTGGTCGACGTGACGCGCCTTCGAGGGGGCACGAAAAAGGGCGTGTACCGGCTTCTCCTCGAGGACGGTTTCACCGCCATCGCCTATATCTGGGACGCGGCCGAGAACTACTGGCCCGGCCTTCAGGTCGACGATCACGCGGACCCGTTCTCGCCCGCTTCCGGTCTGGAGTTGTTCGAGGCCGCTCATCGGCGGCTGGACGGCGCCGGGGTGCGGGTGCCGCGGGTCTATCTGGCCGACCGGAGCAGGGAGCTCTATCCGGCCGACATCGCGGTGGTCGAGGACGTGCCGGGCGGGACGCTGGAGACGCTCATCCAGCGTGATCCGCGGGCGGCGGCTCCGGTCCTCGCGCGGCTGGCCGAGGCGCTCGAGGTGATGCGCGGTCAGGTGGGGCCGGGCTTCGGCAAGGTGGCCTGGGTCGACCGTGGCGGGGGCTCCGCGGGCCGGTCGTGCGAGCAGCTGGTCTTCGACCGGGCGCTCGTCGACCTCGAAGAGGGGGCCGCGCGGGACGGGCGGCTCGCGGCGGCTCGTGATCGGCTGGCGGGCGTGGTCCGGGAGCTGGCGGCGGGCGTGCGGCCGCGCTCGGCGCACGCGCTGGTCCACGGGGAGCTGGGCCCGGACCACGTGCTGGTGGACGCCGCCGGGCGGCCGATGCTGATCGACATCGAGGGGCTGATGTACTTCGATGTCGAGTGGGAGCACGCGTTCCTGCGCCTGCGCTTCCACGAGCATTACGAGTCGCTGCGCTGGGACGGGCTGGATGAGCGGCGGTTGTCGTTCTACACGCTGGCGATGCGTCTGTCGCTGGTGGCCGGGCCGTTGCGGTTGATCGAGGGTGATTTTCCGGGGCGTGAGTTCATGCGGGGGATCGCCGAGCACAATCTGCAGCAGGCGCTGGCGTTCGTCGGCGGGTGAGCTGTCAGGCCGACTTGCCGTGGCGTTCCGGGCGGCGGCTGGGGTGGTCGTGGGGCACCAGAGTGGGATTGACGTTGTCGAGTACGGTGTCGCGGTCGATGACGATCCGGGCCACGTCGTCGCGGCTCGGCATCTCGTACATGAGATTGAGCAGTGTCTCTTCGAGGATGGCGCGGACGGCCCTGGCGCCGGTGCGGCGCAGGAGCGCCTGGTCGGCGATGGCGGCGAGGGCTTCGGCGGTGAATTCGAGGTCGATTCCGTCGAGGGCGAAGAGCCGCTGATACTGCCTGATGACCGCGTTGCGGGGTTCGGTGAGGATCCGGATGAGGTCCGCGCGGTCGAGTGGGTCCAGGGTGGAGATCACCGGTAGCCGGCCGACGAGTTCGGGGATGAGACCGAAGGTCAGCAGGTCGGCGGGGGTGACGTGAGGTCGCGGGCCGGTTCTCCGGGTGGGGGCGTATCCGGCGCTGCCGCGGCCGGTGCGTTGGCCGATGAGGTCGTCGAGGCCGGTGAAGGCGCCACCCGCGATGAACAGCACATGGGTGGTGTCGATGTGGATGACTTCCTGGTGGGGGTGTTTGCGGCCGCCTTGGGGCGCGACGCCGACGGTGGTGCCTTCCAGGATCTTGAGCAGTGCCTGCTGGACGCCTTCGCCCGAGACGTCGCGGGTGATGGAGGGGTTGTCGCTCTTACGGGTGATCTTGTCGATCTCGTCGATGTAGACGATGCCTGTTTCGGCCTTCGCGATGTCATTTCCGGCGGCCTGAAGGAGCTTGAGGAGGATGGTCTCGACGTCTTCGCCGACGTAGCCGGCTTCGGTCAGCGCGGTGGCGTCGGCGATGGCGAAAGGCACGTCGAGCATTCTGGCGAGGGTCTGGGCGAGGTGGGTCTTGCCGCTGCCGGTAGGCCCGATGAGCAGGATGTTGGATTTGCCGAGTTCGAGGTCCTCGGGGTGCCGGACGCGTTTGTAGTGGTTGTAGACGGCGACGGCGAGGGTTCTTTTGGCGGCGTCCTGGCCGATGACGTAGTGGTCGAGACGTTCGTGCATGTCCCGTGGTGTGGGCAGGTCAGGGGGCGGGGTGCGCTCGTCGGCCTCGATGAGTTCGGTGCAGAGTCCGATGCATTCGTCACAGATGCAGATGCCGGCGGGGCCGGCGATGAGCTTGCGCACCTGCCGCTGGGTCTTGCCGCAGAAGGTGCATGTCGGCTGGTCGCGGACCACTGAGCTATCTCCTCGGTGATCAGAGGGTCACGGTGAGGGCGGCCAGGCGCCAGGTGCCGGGGTCGGGGGCGCGCGGCGCGGGCTCGGTGAGCGCGAGGCCGGGGTGGCGGCGCAGCAGGGTGGTGAGGGCGACTTCGGTCTGTACGCGGGCGAGGGCGGCGCCGACGCAAAAGTGCGGGCCGTGGGAGAAGCCGAGATGCCCGGGTTGTCCGACGGGCCGGGTGAGGTCGAGGCGGTCCGGGTCGGCGTAGGCGCGGGGGTCGCGGTGGGCGGCGGCGATGGAGGCGGTGACGGCGTCTCCCTTGGCCACGAGGGTGCCGCACAGCTCGGCGTCTTCGCGGGCGTAGCGGGGGATCGTCAGCAGCGTGGGGCCGCACCAGCGGATGAGCTCTTCGACGGCGCCCGGCATGAGGCCGGGGTCGGCGCGGAGCGCGGCCAGTTGGTCGGGGTGGGTGAGCAGCGCTTCGACGGCGTTGGCGATGAGGTTGGTGGGGGTCTGGCCGGCCATGACCAGATGCCAGATGAGGGTGACGAGTTCGGTGTCGCTGAGCCGGTCGCCGTCTTCCTCCTGGGCCTCGATGAGGTCGGAGATCAGGTCGTCGGCGGGTTCGGTCCTGCGGCGGGCGACGGCCGCCTTGGCGCCTTCGATGATCGCGGGTATGGCGGCGGCGAAGGCGGGGCCGGCGCTGGTGACGACGGTGGCGCCGTACTCGCGCCAGCGGAGGCGGTCGGGCGCGGGGATGCCGACGAGCTCGCAGATCACGTCCATGGGCAGCGGCCGGGCGACATGGGCCATCAGGTCTACGGGGCCGTGACCGGGCAGGTCGTCGAGGAGCGCCTCGACGATCGGCGCGACGCGCGGGGCGAAGTCGGCGGCGCGGCGGGCGGTGAAGGCGGGTGCGGCCAGCCTGCGTAGCCGCAGGTGCTCGGCGCCGTTCATCTCCGACATGGTGCGCATGTACGGCCGGTAGTCCTCGGGGACGTCGGGCCGCATGAAGCTGTCGCTTCTGATCTCGAATCGGGGGTCGCCGAGCATCGTCTTGATGTCGGCGTGGCGGGTCACGACCCACATGGGGCCGAAGCCGGGGGCGCCCACGCGGGCGATGGGGGAGATCTCGCGGGCGCGGCCGTAGGCGGCGAAGGGGTCGCGGTGCACGTCGGGGTCGGTGAGGTCGATGTGCGGTACGTCGCTGGTCATGTGTCCTCCACGCCGAATTTCGGATGATCTCATCATACGGATGGTTAAGATATCTCGATGATGGTTGTTCGGCAAACTCCAGCAGGCGTGCAAAATCGGTTGCCCCGCCCGGCGGCCGTCTGTTGTACTCCCTCCCGGCAACCAGTCCACCCAACCCAAGGAGCACACCGATGAGGCCAGCGTTCGTGTCCCCCGCGACGGCAACAGCCACCTATCTAGAGGACAGAACGCTTGGAACGCACGTTGAACTTGGGGATCTTGGCGCATGTAGACGCCGGTAAGACCAGCCTGACCGAGCGGCTGCTCTACGCCGCCGGTGTCATCGACGAGATCGGCAGCGTCGATGACGGCAGCACCCAGACCGACTCGCTGGCGCTGGAACGACAGCGCGGCATCACGATCAAGTCCGCCGTCGTCTCCTTCGTGATCGGCGACGTCACGGTCAACCTGATCGACACGCCCGGCCACCCCGACTTCATCGCCGAGGTCGAACGCGTGCTGAGCGTGCTCGACGGCGCCGTGCTGGTGATCTCCGCCGTCGAGGGTGTGCAGGCCCAGACCCGCGTGCTGATGCGCACGCTGCGGCGGCTGCGGATCCCCACCCTGCTGTTCGTCAACAAGATCGACCGCCGTGGCGCCCAGGACGACGGGCTGCTGCGGGCCATCGCCGAGAAGCTGACGCCCGCGATCGTGGCGATGGGCTCGGCGCGCGACCCGGGTACCCCTGAGGCGGCCTTCCTTCCGTACGGACCCGGCGACGCCGCCTTCACCGCGCGGCTGACCGAGCTGCTGGCCGACCACGACGACGCCTTCCTGGCCGCCTACGTCCATGACGAGACGGCCGTCTCCTACCGGCGGCTGCGGCGTGAGCTCGCGGCGCAGACCGGCCGGGCGCTGGCGCACCCGGTGTTCTTCGGCTCGGCCATCACCGGCGCGGGCGTGGACGCGCTGAGCGCCGGCATCGCGGAGCTGCTGCCCGCCGCCCAGGGCGAGCCCGGCGACCCCGTCTCGGGCACGGTCTTCAAGGTCGAACGCGGCCCGGCGGGGGAGAAGATCGCTTATGCCCGGATGTTCGGCGGAACGGTACGCGTACGAGACCGGCTGCGCTTCCACGACGGTCAGGGCGAACCCCGCGACGATCAGAAGGTCACCGCGCTGAGCGTGTTCGACCGCGGTAGCGACGTCCAGCGCCCCTCGGTCACGGCGGGGCAGATCGGCAAGCTGTGGGGCCTGGCCGACATCCAGCTAGGCGACACGATCGGCGAACCGCGCGAGGACCACGGCCGTCACCACTTCGCCCCGCCCACCCTGGAAACGGTCGTCGTCCCCGCGAGCCCCGCCGCGCTGGGCGCCCTGCGGGTGGCCCTCGCCCAGCTCGCCGAGCAGGATCCGCTGATCGACCTGCGCCAGGACGACATCCGGCAGGAGATCTACGTCTCGCTCTACGGCGAGGTGCAGAAGGAGGTCATCCAGGCGACCCTGGCCGCCGACTTCGGCCTCGAGGTCGGCTTCCGCGAGACGACCACGATCTGCGTCGAACGGCCGATCGGCGCCGGCGCGGCCGTCGAGTTCAACGGCAAGGCGCCCAACCCGTTCCTGGCCACCGTCGGGCTGCGCGTCGAGCCCGCCCCGGTCGGCACCGGCGTGCGCTACCGGCTGGCGGTCTCGCCCGGCGCGCTGCCGCCGGCCTTCCACAAGGCGGTCGAGGACACCGCACGGGAGAGCCTGAACCAGGGCCTGTACGGATGGCAGGTCACCGACTGCACGGTCACCATGACGCACTCCGGCTATTCGCCGCGCCAAAGTCACTCCCACGCCATCTTCGACAAGAGCATGTCGAGCACCGGCGCGGACTTCCGCCACCTGACGCCGCTGGTGTTGATGAACGCGCTGCGGCAGGCCGGGACCAGGGTGCATGAGCCGATGCACCGCTTCACCCTGGAAGTCCCGGCCGACACGATCGGCGGTGTGCTGCCGGAGCTGGCCCGGCTGCGGGCCGTCCCCCGTACTCCGGCCATGCGGGGCGCGTCCTGCCTGGTCGAGGGGGACATCCCGGCGGCCCGCGTACACGAGTTGCAGCAGCAGCTGCCGGGGCTGACCCGTGGCGAGGGCGTGCTGGAGTCGGCCTTCGACCGCTACCAGCCCGTCAGCGGCTCGGTCCCGGCCCGGCCGCGCACGGACCACAACCCGCTGGACCGCAAGGAGTACCTGCTGCACGTCATGCGGCGAGTCTGACCGGGGAGCAGCCGGGATGCTTTCGGTGGATCGGTGGGGGCAAAGGGGTAGATGTCGCTATTGTTGTGACGCGCGCCTCAGAGTCACCTCCGGCGCCTCTGATGACCACGGTCACCGAGGCAGGGCCCGAGGGGCAGGCGGATGGGACAGCCACGGGGAAAGGCGCGCTGTACGGCGTCCCGCCCGTCGAACGGGGATAGGGACCGGGTCGCTTGTCCCATGCGGCGATCCATGAAGGACGGGATTTGTCATGGCCACGCGGCGCGAGCGTCTTCGCTATTGGTTCGACAACACGATGTCGAAGGGCACACCGGCCCTGATCGGCTGGCTCGCGCTGGTGACCGTGGTCATGGTCGGCAGCTTCGGCGTGCTCGTCTATGTGCTCGCGCGGGACGACCTGCCGCACCAGAACTGGAACGAGGCGCTGTGGGGCATGCTCATGCGGGCGATGGACGCCGGCACCGTGGCCGGCGACAACGAGGGCAGCCCGCTCTTCACCGTCCTGGGATTCACGATCACCATCGGCGGCCTGCTCATCGTCAGCAGCCTCGTCGGTGTGCTCACCACCGGTCTGGACAACAAGCTGACGGAGCTGCGTAAAGGCCGCTCCAAGATCGTGGAGTCCGGGCACACGACGCTGATCGGCTGGTCGGACCAGATCTTCACGATCATCCCCGAGCTGGTGGAGGCCAACGAGAGCGAGTCGAAGTCCTGCGTGGCGATCCTGGGGGACCGCGACAAGCTGGAGATGGAGGAGGAGCTGCGCTCGCGGCTGGGCAGCACCGGCAAGACCCGGGTCGTCGTCCGCTCCGGCAGCCCGACCGAGCCGACCGACCTCGACCTGATGAGCCTGGACACGGCACGGGCGGCCATCGTGCTGTCCCCGGCCGGTGACGATCCCGACGCGCACGTCGTCAAGACGCTGCTGGCGCTGACGAACCGCAACTGGCGCCGGCGCCGCCCGCCGATCATCGCCTCCGTCACGGACACGACCAACCTGGTGGCCGCCGAACTGGCCGGGGGCGGCCACGCGCAGGTGGTCGACACCGACGACATCGCCTCCCGGCTCATCGTGCAGTCCTGTCGCCAGTCGGGCCTGTCGGTGGTCTGCACGGACCTGCTGGACTTCGGCGGCGACGAGATCTACCTGCGGCCCGAGCCGAAACTGACCGGCTTCCCCTACGGCGAGGCGCTGTTCGCCTACGAGACCGCCTCGCTCATCGGCATCCGGCACGGCGACGGGTCCGTGGTGCTCAACCCGCCGATGAACACCGAGATCACCCAGGACGACCAGATGATCGTGGTCGCCGAGGACGACTCCGCCATCCGGCTCGTCCGCAGCTTCCCGCCGGTCGTCGAGGGCGCGATCACCCGCCCGGCCCGCCAGGCGACGCCGCCGGAGCGGACGCTGCTGCTGGGCTGGAACAGTCGCGCCCCGAAGATCGTGCAGGAGCTGGACCACTACGTCTCGCCCGGGTCGACCCTGCACGTGGCGGCCACCGCCGTCGAGGAGAGCGACAGCCTGGACCGGGCGAAGGTGGCCCTGCGCAACCTGGCGGTGAACGTCAAGGAGTGCGACACCACCGACCGGGTCACCCTGGAAGCGCTGGACGTGGGCACCTTCGACCACATCATCGTGCTGGCCGACGACCGGCTGGAGCCGCAGCACGGCGACTCACGCACACTGGTGACGCTGCTGCACCTGCGCGACATGGCCTCGAAGTCCGGGCAGCGGTACGCGATCGTCAGCGAGATGAACGACGACCGCAACCGCCGCCTGGCCCAGGTCACCAAGGCCGACGACTTCGTCGTCAGCGACAAGCTGATCAGCCTGCTGATGACCCAGCTGTCGGAGAACCCGCACCTGGGGCAGGTGTTCCGCTTCCTGTTCGACTCCGCCGGGTCGGAGATCTACCTCAAGCCGGCGACGGACTACGTCCAGCCCGGAGTGTCGGTCAGCTTCGCCACCGTGATCTACTCCGCGCGGACGCGCGGCGAGACCGCGATCGGCTACCGCGTGCTGGCCGAGGCCGCCTCGCCACCCGCCTACGGTGTCGTACTAAATCCGGGTAAGTCGGCTGCTGTCACCTTCGGCCCCCGCGACCTGGTGATCGTCCTCGCCGAGGACTGAAGTCATCGGATGAGTTGACCGCCCGGAGGGCGGTCTTTCTTGACTCTGGGCTCTGTCTCGTGTATTCATCGGATGTCTGAGAGATCAGTCTTGTTGGCGTTACCCCCCGTCAGCCCAGCGAGAGAGCGATCGCCATGCAGCGCCGCCGCACCCCCTCCAGAGTCCTGTCCGCCTGCGCCGCCCTCCTTCTCGCCCTGACCGCCTACATCGTCGGCGCCCCCGCCGCCGGCGCGGAGGTCGAGCACCCGCGGCAGCAGTGGCTGCGCGACTCGACCGCGGGGCTCTTCCTGCACTGGGGCATGTTCACCGCGCCCCGTCACCTCGACTGCGCCGCCTGGGAGCGGGACGTCACCGGCGGTGGCTGGAGCCCTGACTACTGGGTCGACGAGGCCCGCAAGCTGGGCGCCTCCTACATCGTGCTGGCCACCTTCCACAGCAGGCTCGGCTACGCCCGGCCGTGGCCGTCGAAGATCCCCGGCAGCTGCGCCACCCAGCGCGACCTGCTCGGCGAGCTGGTGAAGGCGGGCCAGGCCAAGGGCGTGCGGGTCATCCTCTACATGACCGACGACCCGCAGTGGCACAACGAGCAGGGCGTCGAGACGCTCGACTCCGCCGCCTACTCCGCCTACAAGGGCCGCTCGGTCGACCTGACCACCAGGAACGGGTTCGGCCAGTTCAGTTACGACCTGTTCTTCGAGGTCATGGAGAACTATCCGGACCTGGCCGGGTTCTGGATCGACAACGACAACGAGTACTGGGAGCAGAACCAGCTTTATGAGCAGATCCGGCAGAGGCGCCCGTCCTGGTTGCTGAGCAACAACAACGAGGACACCCCGATCATGGACACGGTCAGCAACGAGCAGAAGACCGGCATGACACCGGCCTACGACTACCCGCAGGCCGCCTTCACCCCGATGCCGCGCCTGACCGAGGCCGACTACAAGCTCCCGACCACCGGTGACTGGTGGTACGACGGCGGCAGTCACCCCGTCGACTTCCGGCTCAGCACCGGCCGCTACGTCACCAACGCCGGCTCCTCGATGAAGTCGCTGATGGCCGAGACCCCGATGGTCAACGGCAGGTTCCCGCCGCAGCAGGAGGAGTTCAACACCTTCATGGCCGGGTGGGTGCCGCCGATCCGGTCGTCGCTGCAGGGGACCGAGGGCGGCGGCTACATGTACGGCGGCATGCAGCCGGGCTTCTGGAACGACGGCGCGCACGGCGTCGTCACCGTCGAGCGCGGCGCGAAGGTCCAGTACGTGCACGTGGTCACCAGGCCCAGGACCGATCAGGTGCGGCTGCGCGACAACGGCTATCGCGTCTCCGCGGTGAGCGATCTGCGTACCGGCGAGCGCATGCGGTTCGCCCAGTCCGGCGGCTACCTGACGATCCTCGGCATCACCAAGTGGGACGACTACGACACCGTGTTCAAGGTCGAGACCCGCGGTCAGGAGCACTTCTACCCCCAGAGCGCGCTCAAGGCGACCGCCACGTCCACCCGCGCGGGTCACCCGGCGAGCGCCCTGGTCGACGGCAGCTTCCAGAACTACTGGGACGCCGACGCCAAGCTGCCCGTCTCGCTCACCCTGGACCTCGGCAAGCGGCGCGAGGCCGCCTACCTGGCGGTCAACCAGCGCGAGTGGTCGCCGACGTACGCCCGCGAGACGTTCGGCCGCCCCGAGGACTCGGCCCGGATCAAGGACTACCGGGTCTACGCGAGCGACGACGGCGAGCACTGGGGCAAGCCCGTACGTTCCGCGGCGATGCGCAGCGCGCGCGGCGTGCAGGTCGTCGACCTCGGCGGCACCCGCGCCCGCTACCTCAAGCTGGAAGTCCTCAACACCTGGGGCGGCCCGCAGGCGCCGCGCTTCTACCAGGAGCTGCAGATCGACGAGATCAAGGTGGCGTCGGCCTACCCGGTGGGCCTCGGGGCGGCGGTGTCGCTGGAGGCGGAGCGGCAGGCCAGGAGCGGCTCGGCCCGGCTGGACCTGTGCCAGGCGTGCTCCGGCCTGGCCAGGGTGGTGGGGCTGGGCGGCGGCCCGCGCAACGCGGTCACCTACGGCGACGTCACGGTGCCGGCGGCCGGGACGTACCGGCTCGAACTCGATCACACCACGGCCGCGGCCACCTCATTGTCGGTGAGCGTCAACGGCGCCGCGGCGGTGGAGGTGCCGGTGAGCGGCGACAACGCCGACGTTCCGGCCGCCACGGCGCTGGCGGTGCCGCTGAACGCGGGCGCCAACACGATCACACTGTCCAGTACGGCCCGGCAGGGCCCCGGGCTCGACCGGATCGCCGTCGCGCCGATGCCGCCGGCCTCGGAGGTCCCGAAGACGACGATGACCGTGGACCCGTCCGGCCTGCAGTGGGTCGGTCCAGGGCAGCAGTCGATGAAGGTGTCGGCGAAGCTGCGGCTCGACGTCGACGACGCGCTCGACCAGGTCAACCTGGCCCCGGTGGTGCCGGCCGGCTGGACGCTGACCGGCGCCGCCGCGACCGCCGCCACCCTGCGGCTCGGCCAGACGCTGGAGGGCACCTGGACCCTCACCTCGCCGCCCGGCCAGGACGTCACCGCGGCCGACATCCCCATCACCGCCTCCTTCCAGGTGCTGGGCCGCGCCAACCAGGTCACCAAGCAGTTGCGGGTACGGCTGCGCCCGGCCGACCGGGTGTTCGTGCGTGAGGCCGAGGACTCGCGCAACCGGCTCGGCAGCGCGGGCATCACCAACTGCTCGCCCTGCTCGGGTGGGCAGAAGGTGCGCAACCTGGGCGGGGCGGCGGACGCGTACGTGCTGTTCGAGAACGTCACCGTCGACACGGCCCGCCAGTACACGCTGTTCATCGACTTCACGGTCAACGGCGACCGCTCCTACTTCGTCACCGTCAACGACGCCGCGCCGATCGAGGTGAAGGTGAGCGGCGTCGGCAACAACACCCCGTACACGACGTCCGTGCCGGTCACCCTGCGGGCGGGCGCCAACACCATCAAGATCCACAACGACACGGAGGCCGCCCCCGACCTGGACCGGCTGTCACTCGGCTGAGGCCGGTGCCCGCCCCGTGCCGCCGGTCTCCCCGGCGGGAACTGGCGGCTGCCAATGCCAGGGGCCGGCCAACAAGACCATGAGCGAGAA